>JAIUMB010000119.1 GCA_022565745.1 Cryomorphaceae bacterium
TACGGATGGTAATGCTACGCACGCATGGAGTACTGCGTACGCATGGGTTGCTGTCGCAAGCATGGGGTACTGCGTACGCATGGTTTACGAATGTATATAAAGGCCAAATATTGGTCTTTACATGCATCCGTAAAACCAAACCTCCAAACCTCCAAACAGATAAAACCCTAAAGCTTTAACAAATCAAATATTGGCGTGTACATGCATTCGCAACCCAGACCTCCGACTCTCGACCTCCAACTATGCCATCCGCGCTCCCCTGCTCCCGTGCGTGCGCCAGCACCCCGCGCGCGGAGCGCCCCATGCCTGCGTGGCAGTCGACGCGCGGCGGAGCGCTAAAAGGACTTCATCACCTCTACCGTCTTCTCTACCTCCGCTTCACCAATGGCGTCAGAAATAAACCAAGTTTCGTAGGCCGATGGCGGTAGGTAAACACCATTGCTGAGCATATGGTGGAAAAACTTCTTAAAAGTATCGTTATTACCTGCCGTTGCAGAAGCAAAGTCGATCACTGGGTTTTCGCAGAAATGCAGTGAAATCATAGAGCCAATGCGGTTGATTTGGAAAGGCATGCCCTTTTCGTTCATTACCGATTCCATATCGGCGTGTATTTGTGCCGTGGTATTGTCAATGCGTTCGTATAGCTCCGGATGATCGGAGAGGTATTTCAATGTATGGTATCCACTGACCATTGCCAAGGGATTTCCGGAAAGGGTTCCCGCTTGATAGACTGGTCCGGTTGGCGCCAAATGTTCAAAGATTTCGCGTTTACCGCCAAAAGCACCTACCGGCATTCCGCCGCCAATCACCTTTCCGTAAGTCACCAAATCTGGAGTGATGCCCAAGCGTCCTGCTGCTCCAGCTGCACTGAGCCGGAACCCCGTCATTACCTCATCGAAGATAAGCACAATACCTTCGCGATCACAAAGACTGCGCAATCCACCCAAAAACTCATCTGAAGGCGGTATGCAGCCCATGTTTCCCGCAACCGGCTCAACGATAATGGCCGCGACATTTCCCGCGTTGTTGCTCACCAACTCGACCACACCGGCCAAGTCGTTGAATTGAGCCAAGAGTGTGTCTTGCGCTGTGCCGGCCGTTACGCCCGGACTATTCGGTTCACCAAGGGTTAAAGCCCCACTACCCGCTTGAATCAAAAACGAATCGGCGTGACCGTGATAGCAGCCAGCAAATTTGATCACCTTATCGCGCCCCGTATAACCTCGTGCCAAACGAATGGCGCTCATACAGGCTTCGGTGCCAGAATTAACCATACGCACCAAATCAAGCCACGGCACCATTTGACGAATTTGCTCGGCCACTTCAATTTCCAACTCCGTAGGCGCACCAAAGGAAAAGGCGTGATCGGCTTGAGCTTTTACCGCCTCAACCACCTCCTCTTTACCATGCCCCAAAATCATAGGCCCCCAAGAATTGATGTAATCGATGTAGGTGTTGCCGTCCTCGTCGTATAAGTAAGCCCCTTTGGCCTTTTTAAAGAAAATGGGTGAACCACCAACGGCATTAAAGGCGCGAACCGGAGAGTTTACCCCTCCGGGAATGCTCTTACAGGCTCTTTCAAACAAAAATTGACTTCGGTTATAACTGATATCAGACATGGTGTGGGTTTTGTTTCAACAAGTAAGTTAATTTCTGTCTTTAAAGTTTGGTTAGGATGGATTGTGAAGAAGCGCGGGGTACACGAGGTGTACGGAGCTTTTTTTGAGCAGCTTATTCATAATCTTTAAATCGGAAACTTTACTTTTTGGACAGTTTTCTATTATTACAACAATTTTTAGGGGTCAAAGGTCGTAAAAAAAGGGAAGAATAAAAAAATACTATCACGCGAATGCAACCACGTGCTTCTCTTTTGTTTTGTACTTTTGTTGACGAAATACACGGAAACAATTTGCCCGTTTTTTGGTAAATTATATTGTTTTCAATGTTTAAACTTAAAACATCATCGTCATGCGTATATTTTCTCTTTTCGTTGTAGCGTTAATAGCCGTTTCTTGCGGACAGTCGAACAGCAGCGAAGCCGTTGCGCTAAATACCGAGCCGGAACCCAATACCCAGTATTCAATGAAAATTGAAGGCATGACTTGCCAATCGGGTTGCAAAAAACTCATCGAAAAAAAGATGGCTCAACACCCGGGTGTTACGGCCTTTGACATTGACTTTGAAAGTGAAACAGCCATCGTAAAGTTTGACGAAACAATGACCGACACCACCACGCTTCGCTTGGCCGTTAGTGATATAAATGAGGGTGCATATGCAGCCAAAGGAATTGCAGAATCATACGAAAAAACCAATTAATGCGTCGAATACTGCTGCGTTTATTGCGAATTGAACTGGTGCTCATCTATCTGGTCGTTGTAGCCGGTAGTGTGGTGCGCATGAGTGGTTCCGGCATGGGGTGCCCAGACTGGCCGAAATGTTTTGGCTTGCTCATCCCACCCACCCAAGAAGAGCAAGTGCTTTTCCACCCCAATCAAAGCTTCAACAAAGGACAAATGATTGTGCTGAACGACACCTTATGGGTGGCGCAAAGCAATTTTGTCAGTGGCGAAGAGTGGAACCGTAGCGATTGGTCGGCCTTCACCAAGCACGATTATACCATCTTTAATCCAGTTCACACTTGGATTGAATACATCAACCGATTATTAGGGGCGCTATCTGGCATCCCCATGCTTTTGATATTTTTCGTATCTCTCACCTATATCAGGCGTTTCACTTTGATTTCCATTCTTGGAATATCGGCCTTGTTTATGCTTGGCTTCGAAGCCTGGCTTGGCAAATTAGTGGTTGATGGACACTTAATTCCCGGACAAATCACCCTTCACATGATGGGCGCCATGATCATCATCGCGTTGCTGCTCACCATGATGGCTTTGTTACAAAGAAATGTCAAACCATATTTATTTGAGAAAAAGCAGTTCAACGCATGGCTCTCTGTAGCTTTGGTATTGACCTTGGTTCAGATACTACTCGGCACACAAGTGCGTGAACAGGTTGACGAACTTTACAAAGCCTTTGACGGTGGAAACCGCAATGCGTGGCTGAGTGAATTAGACATTGTGTTTTATATTCACCGATCCTTTAGCATAGCCTTGCTATTGGTCAACGGATATTTGTGGCACCGTAATCGCAAAGCTAATGCACCAGTAGGCATGATCAATCTCATCATGGTTTTACTATTGGTTGAAATGGCTACTGGAATTGCTTTGGTTTATGCCGATTTCCCTCCTGCAGCGCAGCCTATGCACTTGGTATTGGCCATTGTTATATTTGGTATGCAGTATTTTTTGTGGTTTCACAATATGCTGGTCCGCGTTAAAGACCCCGAAAGTGAAAAATTCTTGGCGAGACAAGGCTTCAGCACCGCCTCCCCAACATTTCAATCCTCTATGAATCAAGACGAAAGGATTTAACCCAACCACAATTAGAAAAAAACACATTTTTTTTTACACAACTATTGCGCAAAATAAAAAGCGCTGTATCTTTGCAGCCCGTTATGAGAAAAGAATCATAGCATTGACTTAACGGCCCATTCGTCTATCGGTTAGGACGCCAGATTTTCATTCTGGAAAGAGGGGTTCGATTCCCCTATGGGCTACCAAACTTGTTTAAAAAAGACATGGCAAATCACAAATCAGCGCTAAAGCGCATCAGAAGAAACGAAAAGCGTCGCGTAAACAATCGTTATTACGCTAAGACAACACGTAACGCCATCCGCCGTTTGCGCGATATGAGCGATGCAAAAGAAGCAGGTACACAACTTCCTTCTATTGTAGCTATGATTGATCGTTTGGCAAAACGCAACATCATTCACAACAACAAAGCTGCGAACCTAAAATCTAAATTGACGCGTCACGTCAACAAATTGGCTTCTGCATAAGACTTAAAGATTAAGGTTAGATTAAACAATTAGCCGTTCTCAATGAGAACGGCTTTTTTTGTTTTAGAAGAAAATGTTAGGCTGATTAAAGGTGAATGGTGTTTGGTGTTTAGCTATATTTGCAACATGTTTGCTCGCCTAACAAAACGCATCCGGCACCTTAGAAACCAAGCTTGGTTTCGCATCATCAGCAATCGCTATGTGTTGATGACGCTGGCCTTTAGCATTTGGATGACGTTTTTAGACATCCACTCTTGTCAGGTACACCGCGAAATTGATCGCGAAATGGCCGATATTGAAAGCAGCGTCGAATACTATAAAGAAGAAATTGCCAAAGACGAAGAAATGCTGTTTCAACTGCAAAGCAATACCGATATGTTGGAGACATTTGCACGTGAACAGTACTTTCTACGCAGACCCAATGAGGAGATTTATATTGTAGAGGAGTGAGTTGAGAGCAGGGATAAAGAGCGACTATTTTTTTACAGAGCGAACAAAATTTTCCATGATTTTCCTGCCGTGTTCTGTCAGCACGCTTTCAGGATGGAATTGTACGGCATAGGCCTTTTTTTCAGGATTTTCCATAGCCATGAGTATGCCCGAATCTGTAAAGGCATTGTAAGACCACGCACTGTTCTCTTGCGGTTTAACCGCCCATGAATGATAGAGACCGACCTGTATATTTTTTGGAACACCGCGAAACAACTCCCCCGAATCTATTTGAATACCTCTTGCCACACCGTGCAGTGGCGCCTCCAGATTATACAATTCATGACCACAGTACTGGGCCATTGCCTGCATACCCATACACACACCCAAAATAGGTATACGACCATACGCCAATTCAATCAAAGCCATCAAACAACCACTTTCCTCCGGTAAGCCCGGTCCGGGTGAAATGACGATGGCCTCGTACTTTCTCCAGTCCGCAGGAATAAAAACATCATTGGTCACCACTTCCACCTCTACCCCCAAGGCATCGATGTAGTGATAGAGGTTGTAAGTAAATGAATCGTAATTGTCGAAAAGCAGTATGGCCATAGGAGGACAAAAGTATATTATCCCGCCCAATTTTCCCGATCCAAACTCCTGTATTGAATGGCTTCGGCCAAATGCGCAGAGGTAATATTTGCACTATCTTCTAAATCAGCAATGGTACGTGCCACTTTAAGGATGCGGTCGTAGGCGCGCGCCGATAAATTGAGCCGATCCATTGCCGTGCGCAACAAGGCCGTTCCCGTTTCGTCTATCTCACAAACCTTGCGAAGCATCCGACTGTCCATTTGCGCATTGCACACCATATTGTCTATGCCTTCAAAACGATTCAACTGCCGTTCACGTGCTTTAATGACCCGTTGACGTATAGACTTACTGCTCTCTCCTTTCTTCTTTTCGGATATTTCGTCAAAGCTCACCGGCACCACCTCCACGTGCAGATCGATTCTATCGAGCAACGGACCAGATATTTTGTTGAGGTATTTTTGCACGGCCCCGCCCGGACAAGAGCAGTCTTTATTGGGGTGATTGTAATAACCGCAAGGACACGGATTCATCGACGCGATAAGCATGAATCCAGCGGGGTAATCGACGGCCAACCGCGCACGGGAAATGGTCACTACCCGCTCTTCCATTGGCTGTCGCATAACTTCCAGAACCGTTCGTTTAAACTCCGGCAGTTCATCCAAAAATAAAATGCCGTTGTGCGCCAGCGATATTTCGCCCGGTTGCGGAAAACTTCCCCCACCCACCAAGGCCACATCAGAAATGGAATGATGCGGACTGCGAAATGGTCGCATGGACATCAGTGCCGTGCCGCCTTGTAATTTTCCTGCTACGGAGTGAATCTTAGTCGTTTCGAGCGCCTCCATAATGGTCATCGGAGGCAAGATGGTGCTCATACGCTTGGCCAACATGGTCTTGCCTGCACCTGGCGGCCCTACAAGAATCACATTGTGACCACCGGCTGCCGCAATTTCTAAAGCGCGTTTGATGTTCTCTTGTCCTTTCACATCGGCAAAATCTACAGTGGCATTGTCGAGACCTTCGCTAAACTCCTTTCGCGTATCCACCACCACCGGCTCTATATCTGCCGCGCCCGTTAGAAATTGAATCACTTGATGCAGACTTTCGGCGGGAATTACCGTTAGTCCATCCACAATGGCGGCTTCTTTGGCATTTACTGCAGGGAGAATCATTCCTTTAAAGCCCTCTTCCCTTGCCTTAATAGCCATAGGCAATGCACCACGCATGGGCTGAATAGCGCCATCTAAGCCCAGTTCGCCCATAATCACATACGATTCCACCTCCGGGATAACAACTTGTTCCGATGCCGCCAGAACACCAAGCGCAATGGGTAGATCAAATCCGGACCCTTCCTTGCGCAAATCCGCCGGCGCCATATTGATGGTAATTCTTCGTCCGGGCCACCTGTAACCGATATTGCCCAAAGCCGATTCCACCCGATCTTTACTCTCTTTCACGGCGCTGTCAGGCAAACCCACCAACGAAAAGTGCCCACCCGGCACTGCGTTCACTTCAATGGTAATGGTTGTTGCTTCAACGCCATGCACTGTACTACCAAATGTTTTAATTAACATAACTAATATCTTTTGTTTATGATTTTGGGTGTAAATATATACAACTTTTTGGATATGTAAGCATAAAGCTACAATTTTTGTGAGAGTTGGTTATCTGCTACGCACGGGAGCACGGAGGCACGGGAGCGGGGGGTGCTGATGCACGCATGGGCTGCTATGCAGGCATGGGGCGCTGCGCGCGCATGGGTTCACGTATGGCAATATTGGATGGATGGTATAGTCTGAGGTCGGAAGTCTGGGGTCTGGTTTACGAATGTATTTAATGGCTAATA
>JAIUMB010000120.1 GCA_022565745.1 Cryomorphaceae bacterium
ATACACCTCCGTGAACACATTACAGTTTATTTCGCAGTTTGCTGCCATGTTTCTGTTAAATCGACACATACAATTGTTCAATGCTTCCTTGTAATATGGCTTTCCTTCTGGGTGGTGATCGCCATATATAATAGGGCATGGATCGGCATTGGGGTCTTCAAAGATAGAAAATGTTCGCAATAATCAGAACTTTCAATTTCTGGAATAGCCCCTGAACTTATTTCCATTCCACTTAAAAATATCCCTTCAATATTATAATTGTCTACCACATCTGCCAAGTCACTTAAGGCTATATCATTTTCTTCAGGTCTTTCATATTCCCCGGAATTTTCAGGTCCTCCAAGACCATCGCCTTCATCCTCAATAGATCCTCCAAAGGTGAACGCGAAACGTCAAGGTCTTAAAGAAACACGCCAATGTTGGGGCGGTTTATTTTGGTTTTGAAAGGGATATAGTAAAACGCACCGGTGTCAAAGAAATCATTCTGTGTAAAAAACTACCGTAAAGACGTAAAAGACATCAAAGTAGTTTACCTCAAGTGCTTTTCTTTTATCTAGGTTAATTTTAATGCGGGAGGTTTTGAATGCAACGATATTGAAGACAAAAGTCGCGAATGCGAGAACTTTTGAGGGTTATAAACTTAAATAAAATTCTGTTTACTGCCTTTACCCCGGCTCTTCAACAAACCCCATAAACAACACCGTACCTGAAGGAATATGACGCAAGCTTAAGAGATACGGCACGTTAAAGGTGATGCTGGGTGGCATAGAGAGCACACCAAAACCGATTGATGTAACAGCTGCACCTTCTGCGCCTTTTTCATCAACCTTTAAAACCGTTTTGTGATCGACACGGGTAATAAAAATACGCGGCCCTTGCAATGGTGTACCCATGTCTGAAAAATCAGCCACTTGGGGCGAAAAGGCATCGGTCATTCCAAGGTCTTTCAGTGGTTCGCTGAGCTCGTACTCAAACTCAAGCTCCATTTTAGGCAGTTTGAGATAAATGCGCTGTGCTTCTAATTTATCGTATAGCGCTTTGAGTTCTTGATGGGTAAAGTCCTTTAGCCAATTGGTTTTCTGCTCGTCTGCCGGACGCACCAAGGTCAAACTAAATGTCGAATCTTTAAACGGCAAATCCACCATTTCCCACTGATCGTTCATGGCAGACGTGATGGTGCGATCTTGAGACATGAAGTCAACCGTAACTTTACTGCCATCACTTTTGGTAAATGATCCGGAAGACGTTTGGTTTTTATCAAAACCATGCGCCCAGTCCGACTTAAAATGCAAGGCATTGATGAGAAAAGCCAGTTCATCCTGTCCTATTTCCTCGATGATTTCTTCGATGAGCTTTTTGGTTTTATCACTCACCCACTGATTGATGTTGTCAACAGCCACTTGCTGAGCAAAATCATCGGTGGCTACGTGAGCCGCATAATAGTCGCTCAAAGCTTCTAAAAAAGCAGTCTTAGGATCAAGCCTTGAAGGGTCGTAAAAAAATGCATTGGCAATGGTCACAGAAGGGTGCCCACTTTGGTTGACCAGCACATTGGCCGTTTCACCGCTCTGCTTACGAATGGTTTCCAGATCAAACGAGCCATAACGCATGGTTGCAGAAATTTGATCGTACGTGTTTTCTTTTGCCGCCTCTAAAGCCATATTAAAAGCCGTTTGAATGCTTAACGGAGAAATCAAAACCGTTTCACCCGGCTCCTTTGCATGAATGGTCTTGAGCAGATCTAAGCCCATAATGCCAGATGCTTCAGATACATCATTGGCGCCAATACCTATGATTCCATTGCCATTGCCTTTATCATCATCGGCATCATTGCAAGATGTAAACGACAAAAAAACAAAGGCCATCAGGAAAAACTGAAAAGAGGATAGGGTTTTCATAAACAATTTTTTTATTGGTTCTCAACCAATGCGAAGATAGTGATTTTTTTGATTCGCATGACACATACAGTAATCTCTTGCTGATCATGTGTTCGCCAAAAGATGAACCGATAACCACCAACTGAACATCCTTCATTTGATCGCTAATGCGTTTTAGCTTTATTCCTGTGTTTTCAATGCGCTGAGCCTCATCAGTCATTACCGCTTTATGCTTTTCGAGAAAAACTGGCTTATATGAGGGCTCAAGTTTTTAGATTATATCCTTTCGGTCGATGAATACGCTCCGGTTCTTCATTCTACATTCTACATTTTACATTCTACATTTTACATTTTACATTCTACATTCTACATTTTACATTTTACATTCTACATTTTACATTCTACATTTTACATTTCACATTCCACCCTCCCCCAAACATCAACACTTACCTCCGCATCAACCACCACCTCAATCAAGTGTGGCTGATTGGCACAGCGTGCAGTCGTCATAGCTGATTCTAATGAAGACGCACTGTCTACAAGCAGGTGATGATACCCGAAGGCCTTAGCGATGTGCTTTACTGAAATGTTGGTCGGACTCTGCTGCCACTCGGCAATCTGCGGCTGTTGCTTTGGTCCGTCGATCAACTGAAAAATGTGTCCACCGCCGTTATTAATGACTATCGGAATGCACATGGGGTGTTTGAACCAGAGGGCATTGTGATCGTAAAAGAAACTCACATCACCCAGCACACACCAGCCGCGCTGTTTGGCACCTATAACTTGACCTATAGCTGTTGACAAACTCCCGTCGATTCCGGCCGTACCTCGGTTGCTGTAGATGGGGTAATCGCCATATGGAGACAACAAGCCATATCGCACCACCGAACTGTTGCCCAAGTGCAGCAACTCGTCTTCATTTACCAGCTGCATGATTTGACGAATGGCCGTAAAATCACACCAGGGAAAATCGCTGCTGTTTAATGTGTTTTTTCGCTGCGCATCGACTTTATACCAATGTTCGGCAAAGGATTTGTCAATATCGGCCAAATGCGACCGAAGATACTTTAAACCAGTCAATACATCGGTTTTTAGGTGTACCGTCACCTCGCCAAAGGCATTGGGCACCTTAGCGATGTCTTCAATATGGATGATGGGGCAAGTAAAGCGATTTTTTATTTGCTTAGACACCCAATCTCTACCAATGGATACAATCAAATCAGGTTGAAAAGTCTCCTCTCTGCACCAGCGGTCAATGTGCTGAATCACCAAATCAGATGGTTGATTGGCAAGGGCTTCCGCCGCTATTAAAACAGCGGATTCCCTCCATTTTCGCAACTCCTCAGTTAAGATTTTATCTGCCGACATTTGTCCCAAGAGCAACAGTGGTCGCTTGGCCTTTTGCAAAAGCGCTATGGCCTTTGGCGACAGTTCAAATGGTGATGTTTCCCTTTGCAGAATTGGCAATATTGAGGGCTCATATGGTGCTGATTCGTACAGCGGCTCACTCAGTGGTAAATTAATGTGGGTGGGGGCGTTATTCGGACAGTTAAGTATATCCTCTAGCCATACCTCATTTAATTCGTCGTCTGAAAAATTGATGGCACACCCCACATAATCCCCGTACAAATGCGGTTGACGAATGGTTTGTCCGCGCCGATGATCAACCGCTGATGATGGCCGATCTGCCGTTAGTGCTATTACAGGCACTTGCATATAATGCGCCTCAACAATGGCGGGGAGATAATTGGCCGCTGCCGTTCCTGAGGTACAGCACACCACCACTGGCGTCTTAGTGGCCTGTGCCATACCCATGGCTGTATAAGCCGCTGAGCGTTCATCGGGTTGAAGAGTAACTTGAATGTCTGGAAAGTGAGACAAGGCCAACATGACCGGTGCATTTCTTGAGCCTGGACTAAGAACGACGTGCCTAACCCCTCGATTAAACAAGGCATTTACGACGTTACACGCGCGTTCAAAGGCGGTCATGTATTTTGAATTAGTTGACGTAATACGTCTAGTTTTTGCTCGGTCTCTTCCCATTCCGTCTCGGCGTTAGAATCTGCGGTAATGCCTCCGCCGGCAAACAACACCGCTTGTTTATCAAACACCTGCATGCAGCGAAGGTTGACAAAAAAATGGGCATTTCCCTCCTCTTTCACACCCATATATCCGGCATAAAAACTGCGGTCATGAGCCTCGTGTTTATGAATAAATTCACGAGCCACATGTCGTGGGTACCCGCAAACAGCAGGTGTTGGGTGCAATTGAGCCGCTGCTTGACGCGGCGTTACCCCAAGAGGTAAGTGTCCGTTGAGTTCCGTACACAAATGTTGAAGATGACCAGCCTGGAGGGTTTTCGGGCCAACTTCTTCAATGTTTACTACGCCCAAACCTCTGAGTTCTTCGCGTAGAAAAGTTGTTACCCAAGCCTGTTCTTCGCGCTCTTTTTCGGTCCACTCTGCATGTTTTCCATCATTGATCCAACGCGTTCCTGCCAAACTCATGGTTTTTATATGCTGACCATTTTGATGCAACAAGAGCTCAGGCGTTGCGCCCATCCAGCAAACCCCCTCAGCATTAAAAAGATAAACAAAAGCGGTTGGAAACGCCTTGCACAAACGTTCATAAAATCCAAACGTATCGAATCCGTTTGGCAAGTCAA
Organism: Cryomorphaceae bacterium; assembly: GCA_022565745.1. Taxonomy (GTDB): domain Bacteria; phylum Bacteroidota; class Bacteroidia; order Flavobacteriales; family Schleiferiaceae; genus CSBr16-58. The sequence goes on from JAIUMB010000120.1 coordinate 4,543, forward strand.
CCACTTGGGTTCTTGAGAGCACAATCTTTTTGGCCTGTGTTTCCTCAATGGTTTTTCTAGCGCGTTCTACCAATGACAGGTAGTCTTCTTTTTCCACCACAACGGTTTGATTGTTGAGTGGTAACGTTTGGCAAGCCTCCGGACGTGTTTTAATCCTTTCACGTTTATAAAACCTAATGTCTTTTGCTTCATAATCTCCCCAAATCAAATCTGCATTGGCTTCATCACTTGGATGGCATTGATAGATGTTGGAAACATCAGTATGCGGTTGTTTACAAGCAAAGAATGCGGCGTTACTCATCGGTCTTCAAGTACAATATTGGTGAGTTTACACTGTGAAATCAATCGGCCATCTTGATCGGTTATTCTAATACTCCAAAGATGGGTTCTACGCCCAAGGTGGATCGCTTCCGCACGGGCGGTAACCACACCACTTCTCAGTGTTTTGAGATGATTGGCACTAAATTCCAATCCGAGTACCTTCTGCCGGGCAAACATATGACTGGCGGCACTACCCACCGATTCTGCCAAAGCCATAGAGGCACCGCCGTGAAGAAGTCCATAGGGCTGGTGTACCGTTTCATTGACTGGCATGGTGGCCTCGAGAAAATTCTCCCCTGCACGTGTGTAGGTGATACCCAAGGTCTTCATCAATGTATTCTCTGTGCGGACGTTCAGCTCTCGCACAATGGCGTCGAAATCCAAGTTTTCCATGTCGGCAAAAATAGGTGTTTTATGTCGAAAGTCACCTTTTGTTTTAATAAAATACAAGAGCTTTGCCGCAGCACCAATTCAAAATACAAACTCAGTCATGGACACCAACGTCTGGAAAAAATTATCGCGCGAAGAAATCAAGCAACGTGTATTTCACGCCATTGACAACAACGTCAATTTTATAGAAAGCGATGTCATTGGCATACCTGGCTCGCGGTTAGATCCGCGGGTATTTTATCAAGACGCCCCCTTCTTAGCCGACGCGCCTTTTTTGACCTCACTCATTCGCAACCCCAACCACATTGGCTGTCACACCCTTGGAGATTCGGAGCCGTTTTTTGCCGGCACCCAGGCCATCGAACTGGAAACCATTCGCATTTGCGCAGAAGACATACTCCGCGCTGAACCAAACACCACCGATGGATATGTGGCATCGGGTGGAACTGAGGCCAACATTCAAGCTGCGTGGATTTACCGGAATTACTTTCAACAAGAAAAGAACGCCAAAAGCGATGAAATCGCCGTATTGTGCTCGACCGACAACCACTATTCGGCAGCCAAAGCAGCCAATTTACTCAACCTCCGCTTTGTACGTGTGAATGTAAACGACAACAACCGCAAAATAGACAGTATACATCTGGAGCAAACCCTTTCACAACTCAAAAAAGACGGCATCAAGCACGTCATTGTCATTGCCAATATGATGACCACCATGTTTGGCAGTGTTGACCACACAGACACTTACGTCGATGCGCTAAAAGCACACGACTTGTCTTACTTTATTCACGTTGATGGGGCATATGGCGGATTTGTATTTCCTTTCAGTGGCGAACCTCACAGCTTAGACTTCGCGCATCCGGAAATCACTTCCGTTACCTTAGACGCCCACAAAATGGTACAAGCCCCCTACGGAACCGGTATTTTCCTCATTCGCAAGGGCTTTATGAAATACGTGCGCAACAGCGAAGCCTCTTACGTAAAAGGACTAGACGCCACACTCATAGGCAGCAGGTCGGGCGCCAACGCCATTGCCATTTGGATGATATTATCCACCTACGGCAAACAGGGCTGGACCGAAAAAATCCAAACCTTGATTGAACGCGCCAATAGAATTGCCCGTGCGCTAGACAACCACAACATCCGCTATTTTCAAGAGCGCGGCTCAAACATAGTAGCCATTCGCGCAGAAGACATTTCACGCGACATCGCAAACGACTTTCACCTCGTCCCCGACGACCACGACAATCCCCAATGGGTAAAAATTGTGGTCATGGAGCACGTTACGGACGATAAGGTGGAGCGGTTTATTGAACGGTTGAGGGGAATGCAATGACGAATGATTGGATGTTAGGCAAGGCAATGTCACGTTTAAAAAGGTTTAATGGGTTTCACGAAGCCTTGTCGATTTATCGCAAGGCAATGTCACGTTAAAAAAAGGTTTAATGGGTTTCACGAAGCCTTGTCGATTTATCGTAAGGC
>JAIUMB010000121.1 GCA_022565745.1 Cryomorphaceae bacterium
ACGTCAGCAGTCTCAATCACGACGGCGAAAAAGCGGAGCTGGAAAGCTTCGGTACCGTTTTAAAAGTGCATCTGCCCAAGCCCATCCCCCCTGATACTAAGGCCCAATTTGACTTACAATTTGACGCCCAATCGCCCAAGCAAATCAGGCGAAGTGGCCGACACAACAAAGAGGGCATCCACTACTCTATGGCGCAATGGTATCCCAAGTTGGCCAACTACGACCGCTTTGGCTGGAACACCACGCCCTATGTAGGCAGAGAGTTTTACGGCATTTGGGGCGACTACGACGTGCACATCAACATCGACAAAAAGTACACATTAGCCGGTACCGGTGTGTTGCAAAATGCCGCAGACATTGGTCACGGTTACAGCGACGCCAAAAACAAACGCGGTAGAGGCAAGCAAACATGGCACTTTCGTGCAGAGCAGGTGCACGACTTCATGTGGGCCGCAGACCCGGAATACCTGCACGTTACCCATCAAGTACCCGGCGGTCCGTTACTACGCTTTTTTTACAAAGAAAAAGACAACGAGTTTACCGCAAACTGGGAGGCCATGCCGGCATATATGGAGCGTTTCTTTCAGTTGGCCGATTCGTTGGTTGGCCCATACCCTTACCCCGAATTTAGCTTTATCCAAGGTGGGGATGGCGGCATGGAGTACCCCATGGCTACGTTGATGCTCGGACGAGGAAAAATAAAAGGTATGGTAGGCTTGGCCGTTCACGAAGCCATGCACAACTGGTTTTACGGGATGATTGCCACCAACGAAAGTCGCTACCCTTGGATAGACGAAGGCTTTACCACCTTCGTTGAAAACATCATCATGATGGAACTATTTCCTGATGAAGACAGCCGCGGACTTCCACACTACAGCAATTACCTCAGCTATCTTCAGCAGTGGAGTGCCGATGCCACCGAACCCTTGACCACCCCAGCCGATCACTACATCACCAATCGAGGTTATGGCGTGGCGTCATATTCGCAGGGATGCTTGTATCTGGTCAACATGCAGTACATAATTGGCGAAGATGTTTTTTGGAAAGGATTCCGCAGCTTCTTCAACCGCTGGAAATTTCACCACCCACACCCCGAAGATTTTATAAGAGAAATGGAGCGCGTAAGTGATGTTCAACTGCAGTGGTTTAACGACCTTTGGGTGGGCACCACACAGGCCATTGACATTGGTATTGACACTGTTTTTGAAGCCGATGGATTTACACACATCGTCCTAAGACGTTACGAGGAGCTGCCATTTCCGGCAACGGTGGCTCTGGTAAGTGAGAATCTGGCCCCAGAAATTCATCACGTTCCTTTAGACTTGATGTATGGCCGAAAAGGGGAAAGCGGAAAACAACATCGGCCATGGAAATGGGCTGCCCGCACCTACACCTTAAAAGTGGAGCGTCCACTAAGCGAGATCGACGCCATATACGTTGATCCATTTTTTGAAACCTCCGACGTTGATCGCAAAAACAACATGTGGTCAAAAGAAGAATAAGCCCATTTTATGCTACTTCCCTTAGCCTTGGCTGTCATCATGTTGGGTATTGGTTTGCGGCTGGAAGTCTCGCAGTTTTCTGAAGTCATTCGTCAACCAAAAGCCATATTATATGGACTTTTTGGGCAAATGGTGCTTTTACCAGCATTGGCCTTTCTCATTGCCTGGCTTTATCCCATGAGCGACACCTATCGGGTGGGTTTGTTGCTACTAGCCGCTTGTCCGGGCGGAACCGCATCCAACCTTGTAACGATGATGGTAAAAGGCCGCACAGCCTTATCGGTATCCCTTACGGCTTTCAACAGTTTTATTATTCTGTTTTCCATCCCGTTGGTCCTTTATTTAGGTACTGGTTCTTTTTTAGATAACCCATTAGATGTGCGCATCAAACCCAGTCATGTGTTGCCAGAAATAGGTTTGACCGTGATTTTACCGGTTGTATTGGGAATTGTACTTCGTCGTTATTACCGTGAAAACATAAAAACCTGGGAGCATTGGCTGCGCTATTTACTGCCCGGGATACTGATTACCGTGTTTGTATGGGTATGGCTGTCCGAAAACGGCGAACAAGAAAGTACCGTTTCGAACATGCTAGTACTGATACCGCCCCTTTTGTTTTTGAATATCGGCAGTATGGTTATGGGGTATTTTAGCAGTCGAAAGATCGGCATCAAAAAAGACGGAAGCAGCACCATTGCCATTGAAATGGGGTTACAAAACACAGCCTTAGCCATTTTTTTAGCCAATGCCGTACTTGATAAATCGGAACTTGGACTAATGGCCGTTTTTTATGCTGGCTTTTCCTTTTTCACCACGTGGTTTGTGGGCTGGATGATGATGCGCCAAAGCAAAAAAACCACTACCTTTGCACACCCTAATAAAAACGTAGAGTAACCACCGGAATGAGCGACCCCATCAAACACGAATGCGGCATTGCCATGCTGCGCCTCCGAAAGCCTTTAGAACATTACCGCGAAAAGCACGGAAGCTACTTTTACGGCATCAACAAAATGTATTTGTTGATGGAAAAGCAGCACAACCGCGGTCAAGACGGTGCAGGTTTTGCCTCAATCAAACTTGACATGCAGCCCGGTCAGCGATATATTTCTCGCTATCGGTCCATAGATCAAAAGCCCATTCAAGATATTTTCTCACACATCACTCAGAGAATCGAAGGGATTCTTAAAGAGTACCCCCATCACCCCGATGAGGTAAAATGGCTTAAAGAAAACCTCCCCTATTTGGGTGAAGTTTACCTTGGGCACCTGCGTTATGGCACATTTGGCGGCAACAGCATTGAAAACTGTCACCCGTTTTTAAGACAAAACAACTGGGTAAGTCGCAACCTTATATTGGCCGGTAATTTCAACATGACCAACGTCAACGACCTCTTTGGCGAATTGGTCAACCTCGGTCAGCACCCTAAAGAATTGGCCGACACGATAACCATATTGGAAAATATTGGTCACTTTCTCGACGAGGCCAACGAAAAACTTTACCGCAAATTTCGCAAAGACGGCTACAGCAAACGGGAAATTTCTCCTTTAATCGCTGAACATATTCCCATCAAAAGGATTCTCAAAAAGGCATCAAAAAAATGGGACGGAGGCTATGCTATAGGTGGAATGATAGGAACAGGTGATAGCTTTGTTCTTCGCGACCCATCTGGCATTAGACCCGCTTATTACTATGTAGATGAAGACGTTGCCGTTGTTTGCAGTGAACGCCCAGTGATTCAAACAGCTTTTGATGTGCCTTTTGAAAGCATCAAAGAAATCACCCCCGGTCATGCGCTGATAATGCGTAAAGACGGAAGCGTAGAGGAAGTAAAAATCATGGAGCCCCTGGAGCGAAAAAGCTGCTCTTTTGAACGCATTTACTTTTCTAGAGGCAACGACCGTGACATCTACAACGAACGAATTGACTTAGGAAGACGCATTGTACCCAAAGTACTTGAAGGCATTCATCACGATTTGAAACGCACCGTATTTTCATTTATCCCCAATACCGCAGAAATCAGCTATCTAGGTATGATGAAGGGCATTGAAGATTACCTCGATGGACATAAAGCGCGTATGATTGCGGCGATAAAAAACCCAACCGAAACGGAGGTGAAAAAAATTCTTTCACAGCGTGTTCGCTGGGATAAGGTTGCATGGAAAGATGCCAAACTGCGCACCTTTATTACGGCAGACTCCGGCCGAGATAGTCTGGTGAGTCACGTATACGACATCACTCAAAGCATACTCAAGCCTGGTGATCAATTGGTGGTGGTTGACGACTCTATCGTACGCGGCACCACGTTAAGACAAAGTATTCTCCGGATTCTGGATCGCTTGAACCCAACAAAAATTGTTGTGGCCTCATCGGCGCCTCAGATACGTTACCCCGATTGTTACGGTATTGATATGGCTAAAATGGGTGATTTCATCGCCTTCCAAGCCGCCATTTACCTGCTAAAAGAAACTGGTCAGGAACACATCATCCAAGAGGTATACAAGGCGTGTAAAGACTCTGCTCACGAAGAACAGCCTAAAAACCACGTTAAGGCCATTTACGCCCCATTTACGGATGAGGAAATTTCTAAGGCCATTAGTGTTTTACTTCGTCCAAAAGACCTAAAGGCCGAGGTGGAAATTGTTTTTAATTCCATTGAAAACCTTCACCTTTCTTGTCCGGAAAATACCGGCGACTGGTACTTTACCGGTGATTACCCAACACCGGGCGGTATGCGCGTAGTGAATCGTGCCTTTGTGAATTATGTGGAAGGGAAAAGTGGGCGCGCTTACTGATGTTCGTCACACCAGCGATCACTTGACTTTGGGAAAGTTTTTTTGAGTGAACTAGAACTCATTATTGTGCACCATGTAAAATTTATTGGAACCACATATACATAAAAAAAAATGCGGCATAAGCCGCATTTTTTTTATTGAATCTGATTGATTAAGCCTCAGTACATGTCGTAACTGTGGTGGTGGTCATTTTCATTCCCCAGGTGGTTTGCTCAGTTTCTTGAGTGCCTTCAAACTCCGAGCAATCTCCTTTATCTGAAGTTTGTGTAACTTTAGAATTAAATGTTTGCTCACCCATCTCTTCACCATCCATTTCTGTAACTGAGACAGAATTGACTTCACAATTGCAATCAACTTTTTTGCTGCAAGAAGTCATTAGAAAAAACCCTGCAATGACAAATAAAAGTACTTTTTTCATTTTACAATTTTTAAATTTGAAGCAAAAGTAAGACGAAAATTTTACTGTTGTTTTATTTTTTTTAACGAATAATACTTGACATTCATTAAGACATAAATGATGACCTAATTATTCATTTACAACGATTTGATTGTTTCTTTAGCCCTTTCAAATACTTCCGTAATCCCCTCCGGCATACTCCCACCTGCAGTGGCGAAAAATGGCTGTCCGCCCCCGCCGCCGCGAATATACTTGCCCCACTCCTTGACCATTTGGCCGGCATGCATGCCCTTTGCCACCTGTACGTCACCCAAGGCAAGCGTTAAAACCACCTTACCCTCGTTTTCTGAAGCCAAGAGGACAAACAAGTCTTTGTGGCCACTGCGCCAACCAAAACACAAATCCTTAATGGTCGGCGCGTCAAGATCGGTACGTGCTATAAGCACTTTGGTGCCATTAACGGTTTCCATTTTTCCGGCCAATGCTTTTGTTTTTTCCTTGTTTTGAGCTTTTTCAAAAATTTTCAACTTGGCATTCGCCTCCTCCAATTCTTTATGGATTTGCTCTACTGCTGTTAACGGGTCTTTCTGACTACCTGTGAGAACTTTAAGTGCTTGCAGCTGGTCTCTTTGCTTCGAAAACATGGCATTTACAGCCTCTCCAGTAATGGCTTCAATACGTCGCACCCCAGCTGCTACTGAGCTTTCTGCGATAATGACAAACATGCCAATGAACGCCGTGTTGGGTACATGGGTACCTCCACATAGCTCTATGCTTTCACCAAAGCGAATGGCCCTTACCGTATCCCCGTATTTCTCTCCAAACAACGCCATGGCTCCTTGCTTTTGTGCCTCTTCCATACTGATGCTTCGTTGTTCGTCGAGTGACTGCTGAGCTTGAACCAGTTCATTAACACGCAGTTCGATCACATTTAATTCTTCAGCACTCACTTTGCTGAAGTGTGAAAAGTCAAAACGCAAATAATCCGGCCCCACAAAAGATCCCTTTTGCTCCACATGCGTGCCAAGTACCTCGCGCAATATATGGTGCAACAAGTGGGTAGCGGAGTGATTCGCCGCTGTTTTGCGTCGCGCATGTTTATCCACAACGGCCGTAACCATTTCAGAACTTGGCAATTCATTGATGAAATGAATGATCAGTCCGTTTTCTTTTTTGGTGTTCCAAACAGCAATCTCCTTATCCCCATCCAAAAGTACGCCCCGGTCACCCACCTGTCCGCCACCTTCAGGATAAAAAGGCGTTTGATCAAGTACCAATTGGTAAAAAGACTTTTTCTTTTCGGTAACTTGACGATAGCGACAAACCTTCACTTGCATAACCGTAAGCGTATCATACCCTACAAACGCGCCATTGCCATCGGCCAACATCGTCCAATCTTCAGCCGTGCTCTTTCCGGCGGCACGCGAACGATCTTTTTGTTTTTTCATCGCGGCATGAAAACCAGCTTCATCCAAACCAATGCCTTTTTCTCTGAGAATTAATGCCGTGAGATCCAAAGGGAACCCAAACGTATCGTAGAGTTCAAAAGCAACTTGACCAGGCAGTTCCTCTACTTGATTTTGGGTTAGGTATTCGTCTAAGCGCTGTAATCCGAGCTCAAGCGTTCTAATAAAGGCCATTTCCTCTTCCGTTGCGACTTGCGCAATGAGTGTTTGCTGCATTCTTAACTCCGGGAAGAAATCCCCCATTTGATCAACCAATACCGGCAGCAACTTGGCCAAAAACGGTTGTTGTATATCAAGAACGGAGTATGCATAGCGCACTGCTCTTCTGAGGATACGGCGAATAACATAGCCTGCACCGTTGTTGGCGGGCAACTGGCCGTCGGCAATGGCAAAGGCAACCGTACGCAAGTGGTCAGCAACCACACGCATGGCAATATCGGTTTTCTCACCTTTACCATAACCTTTACCACAAAGAGACTCAAGTGCTTTAATAATGGGTTGAAACACATCCGTATCGTAGCTTGAAGA
>JAIUMB010000122.1 GCA_022565745.1 Cryomorphaceae bacterium
GATATCTCTTACAGATAATTGCATGCTTGTATCATAAGGAAAATACAGGGCAATACGCGTTTCGCCTTTGTGATAAATCTTTTTTATTGTGATTTCCATGACGCATGTTTTTGTCATGCGCAAGTTAAAAAATAAATTATTTTCTTACAAAAATTTAATCATGGACTTGATCTTTGGTGCAAGGCGTTACTCCCCGCGCCAGGGATTGCAGCGATAGCTCGCTGCCGTAAGGGGCATTACAGCAGCGTGGGCGGCGGAGGCTGCGACGATAGGCGTCAGCCCCCGTACGCCCCGCTGATGTTGCCCCGGCGGTGGCGACTATAAGCGGAAAGCCCGGTGACGGCCTGCTCGTGTGGTGGCTTTATGGTGCTGTGGGTGCTTTGCTTTTGAAATGCGCCTATCCGTTAGGTTGATTGGCAGGCCGGCAGGCGCCCAAAATATTAATACGTAGATGGTTCTAATATAATACCGAACCCTAAAAACTAAATACTAGAAACCAACCCCTTTACTTCAATTCATCAATCAACCTGGTCAATTCATCCAATCTAGGCGTGATGATGATCTCGGTACGACGGTTTTTGGCTTTGTTTTCTGGGGTATCGTTTTCTGCCAATGGCTTGTACTCGCTTCTTCCGGCTGCTGTAAGTCGCGCTGGATCTACGCCTGTGTTTTTGGTGAGCTCGCGAATGATGGAGGTGGCGCGCATCACACTGAGGTCCCAATTGTCTTTTACTTGTCCGCGCCCACGATAGGCATCGGCGTCGGTGTGACCTTCGACCAATACTTCTAAATCGGCGTTTTCAGCCAGTACTTCGGCCAAGGATTTTAAGGCGCTTTCTCCGTCGGTGTCGAGGTCCCAGCTGGCGGATTTAAAGAGGAGGGCGTTTTCTAAGGTTACGTACACTTTACCATCGCGCATGTCAACGCTTAGGCCTTTGCCTTCAAAGTTGAGTAAGGCTTCGGAAATACGGTCTCTTACAGCGGTCATCAATGAGTCTTTTTGAGACAGACGGCTTTCCAGTTCTTCGATTTGCTTTTCGCGTTGGTTTAAACTGCTGCGCATGTCTTCTATGCGGTTGCGCTCTAAACGAAGGGAATCTTCACGGGCAGCCAGTTCGTCTTGAGCACGCTGTAGTTTGTTGAGCAATGCGCGGTTTTCAGCCGTACTGCGTTGCAAAAGGGATTTGTTGTTTTCCAAAAGGAAATCGTATGACCGACTTAGTTCTGTAAAGTCTTGGTCCAACTTATTCAGCTTTTGACGCATATCTGCGCTGTCACTTTTTAGTTGATCGTGGTTGTCGTACAATCGCTTAAACTGCGTTTTCAATTCGCGGTAATCGGCCTCCAAGGCGTTGTGCTGTTTGGTCAGCGTATCAAAGCGTGCTTCCAGATTGTCGTAGTCGTTTTGAAGCTCTTTATGAATGCGTGAGGAAACGCATGATGAAAAAACGGTTCCTAAAAGGATGGCAAGGGCGATGATGCGTGACATAAGCGTATTGTTTTTACAAAAATGCAAAATTTTCTGCTTGAAAAAGGCGCTTAGTAAAAAAATTGTTGCACTTGGATTGTTAAAAACCTTGCTCGGTGTACCACTGCAAAAGGCGTTCAGAATCAACGCGATGACTGCCTTCGTATTCGATGATGTCGACTGAATTTCCACGATCTTGCAGTTGTCGGTACATTGCGTCGTGCTGTGGGGTGCGGTAGGGGTCTTTGTTGCCAACAAACACCGTGATGGGGGTGGATGCACATATGTCATCCCATGCCAATGGATCCATATCGGGCGGAATAACGCCGGCCCAAAGTACCAGATGAGCCGGTTTGATGTGCGACTGAGTCACCCAGCGACAAATGGTGGCCACGCCTTGTGAAAACCCAAAGGCTACCAGCGGTTTGTTGGTTTGATAGGCCGCGTATAGTTTGTTGAGATAGGCCAGATAGTCTTGGATGTCGATTTCTCTTTCTTCCTTGGTCATCCAACTGGCGCCGACACGTCCACCATTGCCTTCGAGGTAAAAACGGTGAAGGCCTTCGGGTATGAGCAGTTCGCATTCTTCGGGAAGGGTACTAAACTTTTTGGCAAAATAGGTCGAGAGCATACCGTATCCGTGCGCTATCATCCAAGTACTGCCGGGATTATCGGCTTTGCGATGGTGAAAACGCGCCGTTTTTTCTACGGTAATGTGTTTGCTTTCGAAATCAGACATCGGTCAGCATCATTCCTCCAAGAGGTATTTCTGCCAGAGCTTGTCGATGAAGGTTTCCAGCTTTAGGAGCTTTTCCGGTGCCTCCCAGCGGTTGGTGATGGTTTTGTGTTTTTTATCGGAAACGAACACTTCGGTAATGGCCGATGGTACATCGCTGATGGGGCCGTCGTATTCGTCTTCTAACGAGAAAAACGTGCTGTTTGCAATGGCTTGCTGCAAGGCTTGCCAGTCGTCTTCGCTGATGGTAGCTGTGAAACTGCCCTTAGGTTTGGCAAAGGCTTTTCCTGTGTAGACCAGCGAGCGGTCGCCTTTAATGATGACTTCGTACACCGGACAGGTGCCAAAACATTCGGTGCGTTCGAGGCGAACATAGACTTCCTCACCTGCCTTGTCAAATGATTTCATCAATCGCGCTTGCTGACTGGCGCAGCTAAAAAGGCCTAGGGTTAGTCCGAAAACGACAAGCCATTGTGAAATCTTTCTCATCTTACTTTTTCTTTTTGTTGTTTTTCTTCTGACCGGGAAGTTGTTGTCCACGTTCCTTGGCCATTTCTTCCATGCGCTGTTGGAATTTTGATCTCTTTTTCGGCTTCTTTTTGTTTTCCTCAATCTTGGCCAAAATCTTTTCTTCATTGATGATTCCACGGATGGCGAATTGCTGTCCAAAGGTAATCAAGTTGGCAACAAAGTAGTAGTAACTCAATCCGGCTGCAAAGTTGTTAAACACGCCGAGGAACACCACCGGCATCAAGTACATGATGTACTTCATTTGTGGGTATTGGGAATTACTGCCCGTCAACTGCTGGTTCATGTAGGTGTACATGATGGTGGTGACGGTCATCAAGAGGGTAAACAAACTGACGTGGTCGCCGTAGAAGGGAATGGAAAATGGTAGGTTGTAAATGGAGTCGTAACTCGAGAGGTCATTGGCCCAGAGGAACGATTGATGTCGCAGCTCAATAGACGCCGGGAAGAATTGGAATACGGCAAAGAGAATGGGCATTTGGAAAAGCATGGGAATACAGCCGCCAAGGGGATTGACACCAGCTTGCTGATAAAGCTGCATGGTGGCCTGCTGCTTTTTCATCGCGTCTTTGTCTTTGTACTTCTCGTTGATGGCGTCAATTTCTGGTTTTAAAACCCGCATTTTTGCCATGGAGCGGTAAGAGCCATAGGTGAGGGGGAACAGCACCAACTTGATCATCAAGGTCATCAATAAGATGATGATACCGTAGTTGAGACCATAGGTTTCCAACCAGCTAAAAATATTGATGATCACGCCGCGGTTGATCCAACCGAAAATACCCCATCCCAGTGGCACGACCTTTTCGTAGCCGTGGCCGTATGACTTCAAGCGCTTAAAGCGGTTGGGGCCAGAGTAGAGGTGAAGGGGAAGGTCGAGATTGCCGCTGTTGCGAATCCGCACATTGGCGGTCATGTTTTTGGTTACGTCCGAGCGACCTTCTTTGGCACTGGTTTCAAGGGTGGCCAAGGGAAATTGGCCGTCTACGCGAACGATGGTAGAGAAAAACTGCTGCTTGAAGGCAAACCAGTTGATGTTCTCTTTTTCCTTTATTTGATCACGGGTTTCCGATAGTCGATCGGATTTGTCGTTATCGGCAAAGTGGAAATAAATGGTGGTTTTGTTGGTCTCATACTCGTCGTTTTTTTCGTGACGCAGCGCTTGAAGTGTCCAAAACATCGACGGATCGGTTACGTCAAAGTCCGTTTGTATGCGCAGGTCGGTTTCGTATTCACCGGGACGTAAGTGGTAAGTGATGAAAACGTTCCCCTTGGCAGTGGTCGCCTGAAGTTTTAGTTTTTCATTGCTTTCTTCAATCGCTTTAAAATGGAGATCCGACGTTTGTAAGTTGTTGCCCAAGTCGAGGTTAAAGCGAAAATTTCCGCCTTTGGCCAAGTATAGAGGAGCAGGCTCATCTTGCTCAAAGCGCTTGTAAGTTTGAAACTCTTTTAGCCATAGTTCCTGTGGGCGCGCGCCTTTCGAACGAACAGATATACGAACTTTGTCGTTTTCCAATACAAAGTTCTTAACTGGAACGGCAGTGGTGTCGACTTGCTGTGTTTGTGCCACGGCGCTATCAATTTCCGCGGAAACATCGGCTACGTCATCACTTTCGCCTTGGCGCATCTCCTTTTCTTCTGTGGCCGCCGGGGTTTTCACCGATTCAGTAGTGTCGGGCGCATCTTGCCAAAAGAAGTATATCATGATCAAACCGATAAGGAAAAATCCTATGATGCTGTTGATGTCGGTTTTTTTATTCATTGACGTTGAATTAATGGTATTTGGAACAAAGCCCCAATGTTATTTATTAGATTTTGCGTATTCTACAGCTGCTGCGATAAATGACACAAACAGCGGATGTGGATTAGCTACGGTGCTTTTGTATTCCGGGTGAAATTGCACACCAACAAACCACGGGTGTTCCGGGATTTCCACAATTTCAACCAGGTTGTTGTCTGGATTAATACCTGTTGGCACCATACCTGCAGCTTTGTAGTCTTCCAGGTAAGCGTTGTTGTACTCAAAGCGGTGACGGTGGCGTTCCGAAATCATGGGGCGACGATAAATGCTGTGCGCCAATGAACCTTCGGTGAGTTTACAGTCGTACGCGCCTAATCGCATGGTTCCGCCCATGTCGGTAATATCCTTTTGACTCTCCATTAAGTGGATAACAGGATCTGGGGTCTTGGGGTTTATCTCTGAGGAATTGGCTTCAGGTTTGTTGAGCACATTGCGCGCAAACTCAATAACGGCACATTGCATGCCCAAGCATATCCCCAAAAACGGAATGTTGTTTTCACGGGCATAACGCACCGCGTGAAGTTTTCCTTCAAATCCACGCTCACCAAATCCCGGTGCCACAAGAATACCGTCGAGGTGTGAAAGGTCTTTTGCTATGTCGTCTACATTGAGATTTTCGGAGTGTATCCATTCTACGTTCACCTTGCACTCGTTGGCTGCGCCGGCGTGAATAAAGGCTTCAGCGATGGATTTATACGCATCTTTTAATTCTACGTATTTTCCGATGAGTCCAATTTTTACTTCAGAAGAAGGAAAGCGCAGTTTGTATAAAAAGTCTTTCCAACGGGTGAGGTCGGCCTTGCCTTCATGCGGTAGTTTTAGTCTTTTTAGGACAATCTCGTCGAGTTTTTCGTTGCGCATCAACATGGGCACGGCGTAGATGGTTTCCGCATCCAACGATTCTACAACGGCTTCTTTTTTTACATTGCAAAAGAGTGCCAACTTCCGCTTGATGTCGTCACCGATGGGGTGTTCCGAGCGACAAACCAATACATCGGGTTGCACACCGCTTTCTTGCAGCATTTTCACCGAGTGTTGCGTGGGCTTGGTCTTCAACTCACCGGCAGCGGCCAAGAAAGGCACCAAGGTGAGGTGTACCACCATACAGTCGTCGGGCATTTCCCATTTAAACTGGCGAACGGCTTCCACATAGGGGAGGGCTTCGATGTCGCCAACGGTGCCACCAAGTTCGGTGATGACCACTTCGAATTCGCCAGACTGTCCGAGCAACTTCATCCGACGCTTGATTTCGTCGGTGATGTGGGGAATCACCTGGACAGTTTTACCGAGGTAATCGCCGCGACGCTCTTTGTCGATGACCGATTGATAAATGCGGCCGGTGGTCACGTTGTTGTCTTGCGAGGTTGGTCGGTTGAGAAAACGCTCGTAATGGCCGAGGTCGAGATCGGTTTCGGCGCCGTCGTTGGTCACATAGCATTCCCCGTGTTCGTAGGGGTTTAGCGTTCCCGGGTCGATGTTGATATAGGGGTCAAACTTTTGAATGGTCACGGAATACCCTCTGGATTGCAGTAGGGTAGCTAACGAGGCAGAGATGATTCCCTTTCCTAAAGAGGACGTTACTCCGCCCGTTACGAAAATGTATTTGGTAGCACTCATTGTGTGGACAATGGGGGGGTTAAATTCGCCGCAAAGCTACTAATTAAAGCGGAGGTATGGGGTGCTTTTTTTACGTTGTAAATGTGGGTTGGTTTTATGGTGTGGGCCTATTGTTTATATCGTTTGAATTAACTGGTATATGGTGTAGCAGCTTGCTGTTATCTTTGCCGCCATGTCAAGAAAACGCAAACCAACCATCCATGACCTCGATATTGTCGGGGCAGGCGCAAAGGGAAAAGCCATTGCGCGATTGCCGGAAGGAAAAACAGTACTGGTAGAGGGTGCTGTGCCGGGAGATAAGGCGAAAGTTAAGGTGTTCAAGCATAAAAAAGCCTACGCCGAAGGCCGCGCTATAGAAATACTTTCGTACTCACCCGACAGAGTCGAGCC
>JAIUMB010000123.1 GCA_022565745.1 Cryomorphaceae bacterium
CAAGCCTTCACGGGCTCATTTTTTCGGGTTATGATATCAACAGCAAAATGATTTTCTTCGGGTAAAAACCCCTGGATGATCTCCCCCCGCACGGGTGTAAAAAAAGCATAACTGTATAATGGGCTAAGGGCACTTTCCCCGCCTTGAATATTAAAAGCTTCTTCGTACTCGACTGAAGCGCGCAATAAACTATCGTCCGAACTGGGGTCTAGTGAAAAAGCACCTGTAAAAGCAGCGGCGCTTTGTTCAATGGTGTCTCCAATATATTCCAATGGCTCATTAGAAACCACACCCTTAATGATGTTGACATATTGTTCGTATTGAGACAGTTTGGTTTGCAGGGAGTCTACCCGAAGGGCATTGTTATATGCCTGTCGCTTAAGTGCGGTAGAAGAATAGCCGGGAATGTATTCTTTTAATGGGGTAAAGGCAATCAGGAGAATGGTGCCTGTAATGAGTACGACTATGCTGATGCTCACTATGACAAACACGTTCAATCGCGAGAGCTTTAATGACAATTTTTCCTCAAAGTTTTCATCATTGAGGATGACCAGGCGATACTTATTGCGCCATTTTTCTGTGGTCTGCTTGAGCTTTGTCATCGAAAAATCGACCCGTGGTTAATTGGAAAAAAACCCCCGGAGGTGTTTGGACACCATCCGGGGGATAGGTGCTTTAGTAGCGGTAATATTCAGGCTTGTACGGTCCTTCTTGCTTCACGCCGATATACTCGGCTTGTTCGGATGAAAGTGATTCCAATTCAACACCAATTTTGGCAAGGTGAAGAGCTGCAACTTTTTCATCGAGGTGCTTGGGAAGAGTGTACACTTCATTCTTGTACTTATCGGCATACTTCCACAATTCGATTTGCGCCAATACCTGGTTGGTAAAGGAGTTACTCATCACAAATGATGGATGGCCGGTGGCGCAACCAAGATTGACCAATCGCCCTTGAGCCAGCAAGAGTATGTCTTTACCATTGATGGTGTACTTATCAACCTGAGGCTTAATTTCTACGTGTGCGTCGCTGTTTTTGTTGAGCCAAGCCACGTCAATCTCATTGTCGAAATGACCAATGTTACAAACAATGGTTTTGTCCTTCATCAACTTGAAGTGCTCTGCCGTTACAATGTCGCGGTTACCGGTTGCGGTAACAACGATATCGGCTTCGGGGATGGCATTGGCCATTTTCTTAACCGCATATCCGTCCATAGCCGCTTGAAGGGCACAGATGGGATCGATTTCCGTTACAATGACACGGGCACCGGCACCTCTCAAAGAAGCGGCCGTTCCTTTACCAACATCTCCGTACCCGGCAACAACGGCAACTTTACCGGCCATCATTACATCGGTAGCGCGACGAATGGCGTCAACGGCAGATTCTTTACAACCGTATTTGTTATCAAACTTCGATTTGGTCACCGAGTCATTGACGTTAATGGCAGGCATAGGTAAAGTGCCTTTTTTCATGCGCTCGTAAAGGCGGTGGACACCAGTGGTGGTTTCTTCAGAAAGACCGTTGATGCCTTTGGCCAATTCCGGATAGCAGTCGAGTACCATGTTGGTAAGATCTCCTCCGTCGTCGAGAATCATGTTGAGTGGCTGACGGTCTTCACCGAAGAACAAGGTTTGTTCAATACACCAGTCAAATTCTTCCTCAGTCATACCCTTCCAGGCATAAACGGGAACACCGGAAGCGGCAATGGCGGCAGCGGCTTGATCTTGGGTGGAGTAAATATTACAAGAGCTCCAAGTTACCTTGGCGCCCAATTCTACCAATGTTTCAATTAAAACAGCCGTTTGAATGGTCATGTGTAAACAGCCGGCAATACGAGCTCCCTTAAGCGGCTTTTCTGTTCCATATTCCTCGCGAAGCGCCATGAGTCCGGGCATTTCTGCCTCAGCCAATTCAATTTCCTTTCTTCCCCAATCGGCCAAAGAAATGTCTTTTACCTTGTAAGGAATGTATTTGTCTACGTTTGTGCTCATTAAAATGTATTTTTTGAATTTGCAAATATACGGCTTATGATTTGCCTATGGGCAATTGTCTTAATGGCCTATTCCAATGACAAATAAATGGGGATTCTGTTCTGTGAATAGGGGACTTTTTTTTGCAAAAGCCTATTGACGACAAAGATCAATGGCCTCTTCCACCGTTTCCACCGGGGCGTGACAATGTTTTCCCTGACACACAAAGTGGCGTGTTTTTTCCTGCCATCTGCCTTGAAATAAGCCATGTTGGTGGTTTGACGTTTCTATTAGCACAAACAAATCCGTGTGAAAATCGTGGAAAGTTTGGGTGATATCGGTCAATAATGAAGCGCTATTATCGCCACTGATGACCCACGCTTTGTGTTTGTCGGCGGCCATTTGCAAGTAGAGTACCCCCCATAAATAAAAGCCACTCTTTACCTCGCGACTGATGACGCCGGCGTGTTTAACCATCGCTTTCCATCTGGCTTCCAATTCGGGCTGGTACGAAACGGCACAGTACAAACGCAACGCATCAGCCATGAGGGCATTGGGCGAAGGAATGACGTTGTCTTCCAAGTCTCGACTGCGCTGAATCACGTGTTCGCTATCGCTTGCGGTGGTGAAAAAGAACGGACTGTCGTCGTCGCTGAATTTAGACATTGCAAGCTCTACGAGCGCCTCGGCTTCAACAAACCATTGGTCATTTCCCGTAACGGAAAACAGCATGAGAAAGCCTTGCGACAAAGCAGCCATATCTTCCAACTGCGCGTGGTTGTAGACCTTGCCTTCGCTGTTGATGCGGTGCCATTGGCCATCTTTTTTGAAATTTGCAACGGCACTGTTGGCCAAATCTTCGGCTAGTGTTTTCCAGTTGGCTTCACCGGTGGCCAAGTAGGCGTGTACAAATCCGGTAATGAGTAAGCCATTCCATCCGGCAATGCTCTTGCGGTCGATCGCCGGCGCCACCCGCTTTTTGCGCTCCGCCAGCAATTTTTGATGGACATTTTCAAGTGCTAATTCCATGTCATCTACACTTAATTCCAAATTTTTAGCCGCGGATTGATTGTCTTTTAAGCGAAATAGAATATATCGTTCTTCCCAGGGTTCTTGGAGATCGTAGACCGCTTCTAAAATTGGATAATCATCCCTGGCAATGGCTTTTAGCTCAGCTTTGGTCCAGGTGTAGTACTTGCCCTCTTCACCTTCCGAGTCGGCGTCGATGGCAGAGGCGTAGAGACCATTTGCATTGAGAAAATCCGACTGCAACATGCGCTTGATGCCGTAAAGGACCTCGCGAAATTCACGGTTGTTTGTTCGTCTCGACGCCATGCTGAAGAGATTGAGCAATTGCGCATTGTCGTACAGCATCTTTTCAAAATGCGGCACTTTCCAACGGCCATCGACGGCATAGCGACAAAAACCACCGCCGAGAACGTCGTAAATTCCGCCATCTTTCATTTTATGAAGCGTGTTGAGCATGTGCGCTTCCATATCGGGAAGATGGAAAGCCTCTGCAGACATCAGGTGAAAAATTTGTTCCCAAGGCATGGGAAACTTAGGCGCACGGTTGTAGCCACCCCATTCGCGGTCGCGCATTTGCAGTACCCGGGATTCCCGTTCTTTTAGCCAATCGGTATTCAATTTGGCATCCGAGTCTTGTGCTTGAGGCAGCAACTCAGTGGCTTGCAAACCTTCCTGCAGTTCAGCGGCGTATTGTCGTACCTTTTCGGGTTCTTGTTTGTAGAGCTTTTGAATTTGTAAAAGCGTTTGCATCCACTTGTCGCGTGGCACGTAGGTCGCCCCCCAAATGGGGCGCTTGTCGGGCAAACAGACCACATTCAACGGCCAGCCGCCTTGTCCGGACATCAACTGCACCGCTGTCATGTATATGTGGTCGATGTCGGGGCGTTCCTCGCGATCAACTTTTATGCTGATGAAGTGCGCATTCATCACATCGGCCACATCGTCTTGTTCAAAGCACTCATGCTCCATAACATGGCACCAATGACAACTGGAATAACCAATGCTTACGATCACCAGTTTGTCTTTTCGTTCAGCCTCCTTCCAGATGCTATTGCCCCATTGTTTCCAATGAACGGGATTGTCTTTGTGTTGCTGGAGATATAAACTTGGAGATAAGTGCAATTCGTTGTTCATGGTAAAAAAATCTATAGGCAAAGTTAAACTGTTGATGGCCGACATCAACAATCAGGGTGAGCGGTTGATTTTACAAACGACCAAAGTACAAAAGTGTTTGTGTTTTTTTCAACAATGTAACAATACGCACGTTACACAATTGGTTGATTGTGAAAACAGAATTTGTGTTAATGCATTATTTTTCATATCATTGCAAATGTT
Source organism: Cryomorphaceae bacterium (assembly GCA_022565745.1). GTDB lineage: Bacteria > Bacteroidota > Bacteroidia > Flavobacteriales > Schleiferiaceae > CSBr16-58. The sequence goes on from JAIUMB010000123.1 coordinate 4,333, forward strand.
CCAATATTAAAAGTCAAAAACCCAAAGAATGAAAAAAAGTATACTTTTTGCCATCAGTGCATGTTTTACTTTCACGCTAAACGCACAACACGCTTGGACGCCAAAAGCCGACCTTCCCAATGCCAATCAAGGGAGGCACCATCCGGTAACTTGGGGTATTGGCGATTACGGGTATGCTTTAACAGGAACCACGTCCAATCAAGCGACCACCAACCATTTTTTTAAATACGATCCGAGTAGTGATAGTTGGTCTACGCTAACACCATTCCCTGGTCCGGCCAGAAGCTTTGCCATTGGAGACATGTATCAAGGAGAAGGTTACATTGGTTTTGGGTTTACCACTACGACAGGCACTTTACTCAATGATTTGTGGAAGTACAATCCCGATACTGAAACTTGGACTCAATTGGCTTCTTGTCCGTGCGAAGGAAGAAGACACCCTGTTTTTTCAATCAATCAGAACGAAGGAAAACTGTATGTGGGCTTAGGTGACAACTTACAAATGAACCTCAGGGATTGGTGGGTTTACGATATAGACACCGATACTTGGGCAGAGTTAGAGACATTTCCGGGAACCCGCAGACACCACCCCTTTCATTTTGCCATAGGGGACTACGTATACGCTGGGTTAGGTCATGGCTCCGCGATATACGATGACTTTTATCGTTACGACCCGGTTGACAGCACATGGGCACAGATGGCTTCATCACCCGATGTGCGTGCGGCTGGTACGGAGTTTTCCTATATGGGATATGGGTTTGTTCTCAGTGGGGATGCACAAAATCACTTGCCGACTAACCCCTCAATTTTTTGGCGATACAATCCAAGTAACGACACATGGTCAAGCTTACCACCACACCCCGGTTTTAGCAGGTGGGCGCCTGGTTCGTTCATTGTTAATGGCACCTTGTACTTTTTTGCCGGACAAGACGGACAAACGCAAAGTCTCGTGGGGAGTATGTACAGTTTTAACCTAGAAAGTTACTTGAGTAATAATAGTTTTGATGCTGATGTACCACTAACGATTTATCCCAATCCTACTTCATCGGAGATTCATGTAGATACGGAAATAGACTTTGCGCACATTGAAATTATCGGTATGGACGGTCGAAAGGTCAAGCAGTCTAAATTTGATCCGCAAATACGCACAGAAGACCTGCCGTCTGGAACGTATTTACTCCATTTAATTACCGAGAGTGGAGAGCGTGTTCAGAAGAAGTTTGTTGTTCAAAAATAACAAACCTTAGAGGGCGTTTCGTGGATCCCAAAACAAAGACTTGAAGTCAACCACTTGATCGTTTTTGATGGCAACACCCTCTGACTTTAGTAAGTCGGCCATCATGGTGCTCCCGGGAAAGTGGTGTTTGCCTGTAAGCAGTCCATTGCGATTGACTACCCTGTGGGCGGGAACATCGGTGCCGGCTGCTGCGTTTAATGCATAACCGACCACGCGCGAAGAACTTTTACTGCCTAAGTATTCAGCGATGGCGCCATAACTTGTTACCCTTCCATGGGGAATTTGGTGTACCACCGCATAAACACGGGCAAAGAAATCATTCGACTTGCTCATCTACTTTTTTTTTAGTAATTTTATGCTTCAAAAATACCTCCAATTATGCAGCGAATTTATGCATCTATAATCGCCCTTTTCTTTACGTCGATGCTTTGGGCGCAATTGCCTTCTCAACGCGCTTATTTTGAAGACGAAAAAGAGGATAAAGAAAAAAAAGAATTTGACAGACCCGCAGGCTTTTCAGCATATGTAGGTTTAGCCGGAAGCGGTATGTCCGGCCCTGAACAAGCAGGTGCAGCCAGTGGGAACTTTGGTCGTTTTAACAAAGTAGGCATTTTGGGAGGTGTAGCCTATAACTCTCCAATTTCAGGAACATTAGATTTTCAAGCAGAATTGATGATGATTAGAAAAGGTGCAGCCGAGCCTTCGACAAATGACCCCAATACAGCGGCACAATCAAATCGAACACGAATTGGCATTAACTTTTTAGAAATCCCCGTAGGTATACGTTACCACATGTACCTAGGAGAGTCCGCAACCGCCTTAGCCAATCACATAAGCGCAGATTTACTACTCACAGGAGGCTTCAATGTTTGGGAAGGGTTTAGCGACAGACAAACCGATGGTTATGTAACTACCAACAGTTATGATGCCTTTGTATTTGGTTATATTCTCGGCGTCAACTATCA
>JAIUMB010000124.1 GCA_022565745.1 Cryomorphaceae bacterium
AAAATCCAAGCCTTTACGCCGGAGTGACTGCTAAGCACATCCTCGGCATCGATGCTCAAGGCTCCCGCACGGAAGTGCAGCACAAAACGATCGGTCATACTGGTATCGTTGATGAAGGTGTGGTCTTGGGCAGACATGTCGGTAAAGGTCCCTTCCAACTTGTCTTCAAGGTAAACCGCGTAGGTGTTGATCATGTACTGGTCGTCGTAGCGGATGGTGAAGTTTGCGCCGTGCTGGTTGGCTTTAAAGGCCACAGGAACCGTCTTTTTGTCGGAATGACTTGGACCGTAGGGAATGGCGTTGATGGCCATTGTTGATCCGTCGGTATGTGTAGAGTAAATATTGGGATAATCCACGTGTTTTTCCATCTTATGCGCATCCCATTCGCCGTCGAAACCGTCGGTGGTGCCCTCGATGAAGGAGACAACGGTGTAGTCGGTGTGGATGGTGTCGCCAAGCGCGTAAGTACGCAGCACTAAGCGATCTAAAGCGTGACGAGCAAATCCGGAACCGGTGGCGCTTACGGTGCCATCAACACCCATAGACAAGTTCCCTCCGCCTAAATCGGGGGATGCGTCATTAGCCTGCATCCAAAATGCCGAAAGAGGTGGTATTACTCCGTCCACTATTCCTCCGGGGGCTATGGCTGTATAATTGGTGCCGTCATACAAGTAAAAGGCATTGTTAAAACCCGACCTTGAAACGCTGGCGATATCCAGATTACAGGTAAAGGGATTGGCGAGTAAGTTCCAACCTTCTCTATCCAGACCATTGGAGATGGTTACGGCGTTATCCGCTACAAACGTATTGTCATAAAGCAAAGGAATATTCACGGAAGTGTTGGGCGCACCCGCAAAGCTATGAATGCCTGCATTGCTACGTACTCCATACTGACCAACAAAACCAAAGTAGCCTTGGCCGGGGGTAATGCCTTCAGAATTATCAGGCAGGTTTACATAGTTTTCCCCATTCCACGAAAAGAGGTTTTGGGTATTGGTGGTGTGAGTCGCTCCCGATGAGCCAACATCGCCAAAGAAACCCGCTGTAGTGGCATTCATCGAAGCGCCTAATAAATTCCAATTGGCATGGAGAGACTTTTGTTGGGTAACGTTGCCATTTGAACCGCTATACACACCCGAAAACCTCAGCTGTGAATAGTCGCTAGAAGAGGCAGCGAGTTTTACGGGACCATCGTGGGTAAAGTTGCCCTTGGCATTGATAAACTTAGCGGGAGCAAGTTCGGCTGAAGACTCGAGAGCGAAGTGATGAACGTCGATATTACTGTTAATTTTCACCTCGCCATTATTTGATTTTAACGTAAGTGTTGCGGTTGAACCATTGTAAGTAACATCGGCATTTATGTTAACGTCACCCTGGGCTTCGATGCGTAAACTCCCCGCAGAATTTAAATAGGCTTCAACCTGAGAGACATTTACCGTTGGGTTGTTTTGTATAGGCAACAACACGCCATTAAATAATACCCAATCCTCGACATTTGAGCTTGCATCAGTGGAAATGGTAATGGCGCCTACCGCAGTGCAAGGCTGGACAAACCCTTCCCAGCTCAAGACGGGATAATTATTACCCTCATCAATGCCCCAGATATACGCTGTGCCGTTGGTCGATTCACACTGAAAATCCCAGTTGGTAAATGTGGCTTGTTGTTGCATTTCCGAGGTGGATTTTCCTGAGCCACCATCAGAACTGGTTTGATTTGAGGTTTGGTTATCCCAGAAGGAATTGGTGACGGTGGAGCTGCTACGCACACCGATGAGTCCGCCAATGGAACCACTTGCTGTAACTTCCCCTACCGAATAACTGTTTTCTACGGTCAAGCCTGAGGTTCTAATTCGCCCAATTAAACCGCCTGCTCCGCCATTTCCTGCGTTGTTTGGTGCATTTACATTTCCAGTGGCGTACGAATTTTCAACCCTAGTTCCTGTGCCCAACATGGCGCCCACTAAGCCACCTACTTGGCTTCCATTGGATGATGTGACATTACCCGTAGCAAAACTGGTTTTTATGGTGCCGCCATTGTGGTAAGCAACGAGCCCCCCCATGTTATTACCCGTACTTCCTGTGATATTACCCGCTGCACTGCTATTTTCAATAAGGCCTTGATTGTGTCCCACAATACCTCCACCACTTTCTCTTACGGTGATCTCAACATCGGTGTGTACGTTGCGTATTAGGCTATTTCCATTCGTTTGCCCCACAAGCCCTCCAAGGTCCCAATCAGCCGTAATACTTCCAGTTATCTCAAGGTTTTCAAAGGTTGCATTTTCAGCAAATCCGAAAAGCCCAGCGTGTCTTAATGCTGAATTATTGATGTACAAATTGGAAATGGTATGGTCATCGCCGTCATAGCTACCGGTGAATCTATTCGTGTTATTACCAATTGGCGTCCACCCCTTACCCTCATCCCACAACCGAACAATAATCATATCGATGTCTGCCGTTTGCTCATAGTCGTCACCCCATCGACTTGTTGCATCGGTCATCCATAAAAGATTGGCCAGATCGTCAATCTGACGTTTTCCGTTAACAATTGAGGGTTCCTTAGGGTAGCTTTTCGTCCACTCAAGGACAGGGTATCCGTTGAATGACAAGGTGCTCGACATTTTCCAGTCATTGGTGAAATCCCAATTCGTAAAATTTGACGCATCTCTCATTTGAGTGGTACTTAGACCTGTTCCACCAGCGGATGAGGTTTTGGTAGATGTTTGGTTATCCCAATAGGAATCGGTGATCGAAGCACCGTTATTACTCAGACCCACTAATCCTCCTCCATTTGAGGCACTTACAGCTCCTGCCGAAAACGAACGAATGATTTGACCTCCGAAATTATGCCCTACCAGTCCGCCTATTCTATTGTCGCTGCTTCCGCTTACCGTAACCGCTGACAACGAGAAGGAATTTTCTATTTTTCCGAGGTTACCACCAACCAATCCGCCTATACTGACGCCGCTTGCGTTAACACTACCCACGGTAAATGATTGCGAAATTTCAGTTGCACTGCTGGTGTGTCCAATCAAGCCTCCTATAGCATCATTACCACCAGTGATCGCACCTTCAACAAATACATTATCAATGGTCGTTCCGCCTAATGCATCGCCAATTAAACCGCCTATACGGTTTCTACCGGCAACATCGAGGTTAAATAGACCGAGATTGCTGATTGTTGCACCGTCTGTCTGCCCAAATAAGCCTTGGCGGTCTGTTGAAGGCCGGTTAAGATACAAATTTGAAACTGTATAGGCCCCTCCATCATACGTGCCGGTGAACCTTGTTGATGTATTGCCAATGGGAGTCCATCCTGCATTGCTATTCCAGGTATTAATATCAGAGGGAAATTCGATATGCGCCGTTTGCACAAAATGTTTATTCCATTCGCCTGAATTTTGTGAAAGCCAATAGAGGTTTTCCCAAGTGGCGATTTCGTATGGGTCGGATGATGTTCCGCTTCCTGTATTTGGAGGTGTTGAGGTTTGGCCAAGCGCATCTTGCAAAAGAGCGAAAGCAACCACAGTAATAATAAGCTGTTTCAAAGAAAATATCATCGTAAAAATTTTGAAACAAAATTCATTGTTCACGCAAAATATTACGTACTGATATCGCAGAAAAAATTATACATTTCGCAGAATTTTTCTAACCCAGGCTATGCGTTATGCTTTCTCAAAGTTGCGCCAGCCCTCAATACGAATGCTTAGCATTTAATTTTCGATAGGCTTTTGGGCTTACACCCGTCTTTGATTTAAACATTTTGCTAAAATGTTGTGGGTAGTTGAATCCTAAAGTATGGGCAATTTCTCCTATGGGCAAATCCGAACCAACTAGGGCGGTTTTGGCTTTATCGATGAGTGCCGAGTGGATGTGTTCCAAAAGACTTTTACCCGTTTCGGCTTTCAGTAAATCGCTGAGATACTTCCCAGACATATTCATGGCTTGTCCGCAAAATTCCATCGAAGGAATTCCATTGTCTTGGAGCGACTCGTTGACGTATTGTTTTAAAAAAAGCTCGAAATCGCTTATTTTATCTCGATTTTGAGCGGTTCGTGACATAAACTGACGCTCGTAATACCGCAAGCCATATTTCAGAATGGTTTCAATATTTTGAATGATGAGGTCCTGGCTATGGCTGTCAAAATTATCACGAATTTCTTTGTCAATTTTCGTCACACACTCCGTAAGGCATTCTCTCTCGTGCTTTGAAAGGTGCAATGCTTCGTGTGTATCGTAATTAAAGAAGTTATAATTAGCAATCGTTTTACCCAGGCTTGACGACCGAATCAAATCAGGATGAAAGAAAATGGACCACCCGCCAAGGTCGGGTTCAACCTCATTGTTTGTAGAGGTGATTTGTCCGGGCGCTATAAAAACCAAAGTCCCTTGGTCAAAATCATAGTTGTTTCGGCCATATTTCAGGTGGCCTTTGATGTTTTCCTTTAATGAAATAAAATACAAATCACTGTTAAACGTGACATCACCAAACTCCAAATTCATGTCTTTCGTATGCCTAACAATTGAAATCAGAGGGTGGCTTGGTGCATTGATTTGCAGTAATTGGTGTAAATGTGGAACGGACTTAATGTGGATGATTTGGCTCATTTTATCGAATTAAACAGCTATTCTTTATAAATGATTGCTTAAGTACATACCCCATCGTCTCTGTTTTGGAAAACAACAAAAATGAAATGCTCAACGGCAATACATTGGCAATATATGCCTTAACAAAAGTAAGCATGAGTAACGATTCACAAGAAACATTTGCTCTTTTTAATACAATGAATACACATAAGATGTAAGGCGTTGATTTGATTTACCTTGGACTAATTACGATGGTTACTGAGCCGTTGCCGCCATTATTAGGACTTGTAGTTAATGGCAAAGCCCCCTGGATGCTGGTTACATTGGTGATTGAAGGGTCGCTGAGTATAAATCCGGCTCCGCCGCCTGCACCCGCAAAATATCCAGCAGCGCCGCCACCATAGCCGCCGCCACCGCCATGTGAACTACTAGAATTACTTCCGCCGCCGCCGCCGCCAATGGAAAAGCTCGGAATGCCAATTCCTCCAGGCATATCAGAACTGGCGCCATTTGCTCCAGCATTCCCGCCACTCGCTACTCTAGTGCTTGTTCGTACACCTCCTGTACCATCGCCAGGAGCGCCACCGCCAGGACTATTAGACCCTGATCCATTATTACCCGCACCTGTGCTACCTCCTGCGCCACCTTCTCTAGTGGATGCGCCGCCGCCGCCGCCAGCAATGGCTATAACCGTATTATTGAACTTTACGGCAGAAGCACCTCCGCCGCCTGTTCCTGCTGCAGCTCCACCGCCGCCTACTCCACCTCCACCAGCTGTTAGTCCCCCTCCACCAACAAAAACACCAAGTGTTCCAATAGTATCTGGCTTCCAATTAAAGGCAACACCACCTCCAGCACCGCCAAATGCATTTGCCCCAGCGGCTCCTTTTACTTGTATGGAAAAGACACAGTTATCAACCATAGTCTGTGTTACTTGAAAGGTGGACTGACCTGGAGTGGTGTAGCTTACCGAGCCGCTGGGGCAAGTTGTAGAGCCTGTGCCGCTGCCTCCTGATCCAGATCGCAAAAGCTCCCAGTGGGTATCAGAAGCTACAATTTCAACAACGCCGCCTCTAAAACCAATATTTATTGATGACACCCCTTCTAAGCTATCGTTATTAGAAGGAATAATATTTACATTACCAAAACCTTTTCGCTTGATATAAACCCTAAAACCTGACCGTACTTGGTTCAACGGAGGAAGCGAGACTTGAGCCGCATCGTCAACCAAAAAAAGGGTATTGTCTTGGCTAGATGTTATTGCAAAGCTTGAGGATTTATTATCAACTGCTAATTCTGTGGCTTTTCCCAAGCTAATCCAGTTTGAACCATCATAAGACTGTAGTTGGTTAATTGAAGTGTTGTAAATTATCAAACCCTCTGCCGGATTGCTAATGTTGTCTATTTGAATGCTCGTTAAACGTGGCGGCAAAAATCCTGCAGAATCACTTTCAAGATGAAGAATGGATGATGATTCAGGCGTTGCCGTTCCAATACCCACTTGGGCGTAGGAATGATTTAAGCCAATTAGGCCAAGCATGAAAAGCGTAAAAACTGTTTTATTCATAGTTGTTTGTTGATGTGTTGTTCCATTTAAACATTAATATCGAGGTCTGTTTGTTGATGACTCTGTCTTGTCCTAAAATAAGTTTACACAAAAAGTGTAAATTATGAACGAAGAATGTAAACCTATTTTAGGTTATTGGTTGGGCAGTCGCCTATTTTTTTCAGATCAAGAAAAGCTGTAACAAATCAAATATTGGCGTGTACATGCATTTGCAAAACCCTGCTCCCGTGCCTCCGTACTCCCGTGCGTGCGTCAACGCGTCATGCCTAAAGCTTTAACAAATCGAATATTAGCCATTAAATGCATTCGCAAAACCAAACCCCCAAACTCACTTTCTCAATCCTTAA
>JAIUMB010000125.1 GCA_022565745.1 Cryomorphaceae bacterium
AACGCGCCATGCACCACTTGATTACCGACCGTCAAGGGTTTAACCCCATCTATATGATGCTTGACTCTGGTGCTCGTGGTTCTAAAGAGCAGATTCGTCAGCTGTCTGGTATGCGTGGTTTGATGGCTAAGCCACAAAAATCAGGCTCTTCAGGTGGTGAAATTATCGAGAACCCGATCATCTCTAACTTTAAAGAAGGTCTGTCGATTCTCGAATACTTTATCTCCACTCACGGTGCCCGTAAAGGACTTGCCGATACCGCATTGAAAACTGCAGATGCTGGTTACTTGACTCGTCGTTTGGTGGATGTCGCCCAGGATGTTATCATCACTGAAGATGACTGTGGAACACTTCGTGGATTGGAAGTAAGCGCCTTGAAGAAAAACGAGGAAATCGTAGAACCCCTTCGCGATAGAATTCTAGGTCGCGTAGCTCTTCACGATGTAAGAGACCCATTAACCGATGAGCTGTACGTTGAATCCGGTGGTGAGATTTCTGAAGAAATCGCTCAAAAAATTGACGATTCACCGCTTCAAAGCATTGAGGTTCGTTCACCTTTGACTTGTGAAAGCCCCAAAGGCATTTGTGCCAAGTGCTACGGCCGTAACCTTGCGACCGCTAAAATGGTGCAAGAAGGCGAAGCCGTGGGTGTGGTTGCCGCGCAATCTATTGGAGAGCCCGGTACACAGTTGACACTTCGCACCTTCCACGTGGGTGGTACAGCAGGTAACATTGCTGAAGACTCAACCTTGCGCGCCAAGTACGATGGTAAAATGGAAATCGACGAGCTTCGTACGGTAGAAGGTGAAACTTCAGATGGCGAAGTGGTAGACATTGTTATTGGTCGTACGGCCGAGTTGCGTATTCGCGACCCCAAAACGGACATTGTCCTTCAAACTTCAAACATCCCTTACGGTTCAATCTTGCGTGCCAAGGACGGATCTAAGATGAAGAAAGGAGATATGATTTGTGAATGGGATCCTTATAACGCTGTTATCATTTCTGAATCTTCCGGTACCATCGAATTTGAAGGTATCGAGCAGGGTATAACCTACCGTGTGGAAGTGGATGAGCAAACAGGTTTCCAAGAAAAAGTAATCTCTGAATCGAAGAATAAGAAAATGATTCCGGTCATTCGCATTCTCGACGAAGCAGGCGAATTGCTTAAGACATACAACCTTCCTGTTGGTGCCCACATCACTGTAGAGGATGGCGATAAGATTAAGTCGGGTAAGACCTTGGTGAAAATCCCGAGAAAATCGTCTAAAGCAGGTGATATTACCGGAGGTTTACCACGTGTAACCGAATTATTTGAAGCGCGTAATCCATCAAACCCTGCTGTGGTTTCTGAGATTGACGGTGTGGTGTCATTTGGTCCTAAGATCAAACGTGGTAACCGCGAAGTCGTCGTAGAAAGCAGAACTGGTGAGCGTAAGGTGTATATGATTAACCTGTCTAAGCAGATTCTCGTTCAGGAAAACGACTACGTTCGTGCCGGAACACCGCTTTCAGAAGGTGCCATTTCTCCTGGAGATATTCTAGCCATACAAGGGCCAACCGCGGTTCAAGAATACTTGGTGAATGAAGTACAGGAAGTATACCGACTACAAGGTGTGAAGATCAACGACAAACACTTTGAAGTGATTGTTCGTCAAATGATGCGCAAGGTTGAAATTCAGGATTCTGGTGATACGACCTTCTTACAAGGTAACCTCGAGCATACCTACGACTTTATTCGTGAGAACGACTGGATTTTCGACAAGAAAGTGGTTGAAGATGCAGGAGATTCTGAAGAGTTTAAGCCTGGTATGATTGTTTCTACCCGTACGCTTCGCGACGAAAACAGCCGTTTGCGCCGTGAAGACAAGAAGTTGGTTGAAGCTCGTGATGCTCGTCCGGCCACCGCTACTCCTGTATTGCAAGGAATCACCAAAGCGTCTCTTCAAACCAAGTCGTTTATTTCGGCGGCATCCTTCCAGGAAACCACCAAAGTACTCAACGAAGCTGCACTAAGTGGCAAAGTAGATACGCTAGACGGCTTGAAAGAGAACGTTATTGTTGGTCATAAAATCCCTGCAGGTACCGGTCTTAAACATTACAACAACTTAATCGTTGGTCAACGTGAAGACTTGGATGCTTTAGAAGCAGAAGTGAGTGAAACCGTAGAAGAAACAGAAAACGCAGAATAATGGATAACCCGAACGACCCGAATAAAGGACAACAACAACAGTTGAACATTGAGATCAATGAAGATGTAGCCGGTGGTGTTTACAGCAATTTGGCCATCATCAATCATTCTCCATCTGAGTTTGTGGTTGATTTCGTTCAGGTCATGCCGGGAGTGCCTAAGGCCCGCGTCAAGTCACGCGTTATTCTTACGCCTCAGCACGCCAAGCGTTTTCTTCGCGCACTTAGCGAAAACATCAAAAAGTTTGAGCAAGTGCACGGTGAAGTATCGGATCAAGAGCCTGTAAACTATCCAATAAATTTTGGAGGACCAACAGGACAAGCATAATCATTGGGGCGGTAACTATTGTCCCGCATGTTGAAACTTTAGATACACCGCAGATTGTCAATCACAAGGCTGCGGTGTTTTTTTTAATAACCTACAAATCTATACAATCATGTTTAACCCATGGCACCATGTTAGTCCCGGTGAAAATCCGGAGGAACGCGTTAATGGTATCATTGAAATACCCAAAAACTCACGCGCAAAGTATGAGCTAGACAAAGAGTCTGGTATGTTGATCCTCGATCGCGTCCTTTATAGCGCGGTTTATTACCCAGCCAATTATGGCTTTATTCCAAAAACCTATTGCGACGATAAAGATCCATTAGACATTCTTGTATTTAGTCAATTGGAAGTGGTTCCTATGTGTATCGTCCCTTCTAAGGTCATTGGCGTTATGCGCATGCTTGATCAAGGTGAGGCCGACGACAAAATCATCGCTGTTGCTGCCGACGATAAGAGTGTTAGTCATTTCAATGACGTGAGTGAACTGCCGCAGCACTTCTTGTCTGAAATGCGTAGCTTTTTTGAAGACTATAAAAAGTTGGAAAAGAAAACTGTTGTGGTTGAGGAGTTTCAAGGTCGCGAAGAGGCGTTGAAAATTATCGACCAAGCGTTTATTGACTACGAGAAAAACTTTGGTCATTAACAAAACTGCCCATCATTAAAACAAAAGTCATAAGCCTACAGGTTTATGGCTTTTTTTTATGCTTTTTCTTCGTCTACTTTTGAGAATAAAGCCAATGCCGTGCCTACGACGGCAACAATCATTACGCCTTTGTGTCGCTCAAAAATGGACTCAAAACACATGCTGCCATAAACCATGGCCACAAAGACAACCAAAGGCAAAACAGCCGCTCTCTTTCGATAATAAACAAATATGGTTAGCGGTAGAAGGAAAATCACAATTAGTCCGGGGATTCCCAACGCTATCGCTGTTTCAAGGTATTGATTGTGGCAGTTGTACTTGTCTTTTACCCCAGAATGAAATTCATTTTCTTCGTACACCTCATGTAATCGCCATACTGCATCTCCCGGGCCGTGCCCCAGTAGCAGAGATTCACGCCAGCACTTCATGCACATGTTCCATATAACCAGTCGACCACTGAAAGAAGTGTCTTTGTTATTATCGGGAACAAACTCGGTTGAGACATCGACCAAATAGCGTTTTCCAAACTCGTTGGGGAGGGAAAGTATTAGAACAAGGGCTACAACTGGGTAGATGATGAATGACTTCCAATAGCGCTTTAATTCTTGGCGAAGTCGCCAAACACCAGCAATGATCAACAGTGCGATGAGTATGATAAAGCCCGTTCTGGCTTGTAGAAAGAGACCTGAAAAAATCAACAAAAACCACCAGAGGGTATTGTCAATGGCTGTGGTGAAAATTTGTTTTTTGTTGATGCGCTCCCACCAAAGCACAATAACCCCACTTCCAATAATCAGCATCATGTAATTGGGATGCATGATCCAGGCCGAGAGGCGATAGTACATAAAAACGGCGGTGTCGTATTGAAAAGTGCCTTCGCCTAAGAACCGGATAGAGGCTCTGATTAAGCACATCAATGCAAATAGCGATGGCGCAATCACCAAGATTTGTTTCCATCTGCGTTGACCAATCATGGGGTAAGCTGCAATCAAGGCTATTGGTAAAATAAGAAACATCGACTTAATCATCAGCCGTCTTTGTGCATCTGCAATGTTGTCTGAATACAGCAAACCTATAAGGTAGAGCAATGTCCATGCGCCGAGAGCAAAAACTATGGGTTGCTGTTTGACTTGCTTCCACGTATTTTGACGATTGCCCCAAAAGATGGCCAATGCAATGAACAGAATATTAAATGCGCTGTTGATTGATTCTTTAAGTCCCATTGACAACCACAGCATCAATAGTATAACTGCCATTATGTGCTGCTTGGTAGACTCTGTTTTTAGCATGCAGGGTTTGATTGTTGGATGAGCAAATTTAGCACGTACTTTCGCGCCCACATTATTTTTTTTATGCCCTCGAGAAAGTGGATTCTTTTTGTCTTTCTTGCCCTGGCCTGGGGCAGTTCTTTTCTGATTATGAAAAGAGGTTTGCGTTCATTTGACTATATGCAAATAGGCGCCATGCGCATAGCGTTTGCGTGGTTATTGGCCTCAGTTATTGCGCTTCGTCAGTTTAGGCACATTAAGCGCAAAGATATTCGCCCGCTTTTGCTGGTCGGGTTGTTTGGCAATGGGCTGCCGTATTTCTTGTTTCCATTGGCCATTACCCGCTTGGATAGTGGACTGGTAGGGGTATTTAACTCTATGGTGCCACTGTTTACCTTGTTGATTGGCGTGTTGTTTTTTGCCTTACCCGTGGCGCGAAAACAAATCATTGGTGTTTTGGTAGGTTTGGCTGGGGCTGTGATACTTCTGCGGCCAGATGTTGGCGGCGATCAGAATATCTGGTTCGCAGGATACGCCATTTTTGCCAGTTTGTGCTACGCCATCTCCGTCAATGTCATCGCCCGTGACCTAAAGCACATGAAAAACATTGCCATCACGTCCTTGTCTTTGCTCTTTGTAGGGCCGCCCTCTTTGGTTTTCCTGTTCGGTTTTACAGACTTCACCACCGTTATGCAAACCGATGCCTTGGCTTGGACCAATCTTGGACTCATTGCGGTATTGGGTATGGTGAACTCAGCACTGGCCATCATAGCCTTTAACGCCTTGATTAAAGACGCCTCTCCGCTCTTTGCCTCATCGGTTACCTACGTTATACCGGTTGTAGCCATTGTTTGGGGTGTTGTAGATGGCGAGCGCATAGGTGTACTTCACTTGTTCGGAATGGTCGTCATTTTGTTCGGTGTCTATTTGGTCAATAGAAAAAAGCGCCAAAAACGTCAATCACTAGTGACTTCAAAAACCTGACGAATCTTCTTGTGGTTTTTCATTGATGCACACTAAAAATCAATTGGTAAGTGTGTGTTACTTTTGTGGCGCCAATGCATATTTGTGCTCGGCAGCCAAAACACCCCATGAGAATTAACCCCAAGCCAAATACACCAGGGCTCCACAAGAGCATGTTGATCATTGTCTGTACAGTGTTGATGTTATCAATGCAGATCAATGCTCAGTTGCAACCCCCACAGTTTTCTCACTTGTCTGGTTTCTATGACTCGTCTTTTGCACTCACCATTACCCACCCTGATAGCTCCGTAGAGATTATCTACACCCTTAATGGCGCACAACCCAGCAGAGCCCACCTCAACGGTAAAACCTTCCGATACAAAAACAGCTATCCCGAATTGCCCGGTCAATTGCCCGATACCATCCCTATGTTGTCGAGGACTTACCACTCGTTTCATTATCAAGCACCAGTATTGATATACGACCGAAGCATTGACTCCAACGATATTTCCCAAATTTCTACCACTTTTCATCACCAACATGAACCACCACAGTTTCTCATTCCCAAAGCATTTGTGGTAAAAGCGAGGGCTTATTTAGGAAACGACAGCAGTGAGGTTGTTACCCGCACCTACTTTGTGAATGCCAACAACAGTCACCAATACACCATACCGGTGATATCTATGAGTGTCAATGAGGAAGATTTCTTTGACTACGATACCGGTATCTATGTGGCAGGACAAGATTTTGATCAGTGGCGCTTGGAGTACCCGCAAAGACAAACAGCGGGTCACAATAGAGCCAATTGGAGAAGACGTGGAAGGGACTACGAAAAACCGGCCTATTTTCAGTATTTTAAAGATGGATATGAAGTGCTTTCGCAAAATATAGGCGTGCGTATTCACGGGGGATGGTCGCGATCGTATGTGCAAAAAACACTTCGGCTATATGCGCGAAATGCTTACGATGCTCAAAATTCATTTGACCACAATTTTTTTGGTGAACCCGATAGTTACAAGCGCTTGCTGTTGAGGAATTCCGGTCAGGACTTTCGGCGAACCATGTTTCGCGACGCATTCATTCAAGAACTGGTTTCCCA
>JAIUMB010000126.1 GCA_022565745.1 Cryomorphaceae bacterium
ACCCCAGCTGCTTGGGGTGCTGTAGAGCCAACAGGAATGGTCCAAGCTCGCACTTCCTTAACTCCGGCCGTAAAATACGTTTGTAAATTTAGCAATTTATATGCTGCGCGAATCAACACATTAACGCCAGGCTCTTCCAAGCCAAGGTCTTGTAAAAACATCTCACGCTCTTCGAAGGTCTCTAATTCAGAAATATCGGCCTCTGTTGCGGCTGCCAAAACAATCACTTCCGCATTTTCATTGGCCACGGCTTGACGAACCTGATCTACAAATGCATTGCCATTTTTAGCAGATGCCTCATCTACATTGCATACATAGAGCACTGGTTTAAATGTAAGTAATTGTAAGTTCTTCAACCACAATGCCTCATCATCACTTTCTATATCGACGCTTCTGGCTGATTCACCGGACTCGATATGAGTCTTCAAACGCGCGTAGAAGTCGGCTTCTTTTTTCATGGCCTTATCCCCTACACGTGCCGCTTTATTGGTCTTATCCCAAGCCTTTTGAACGGTATCCAGGTCTTTTAGTTGAAGTTCAATATCGATAACCTCCTTGTCTCTAACCGGGTTAACTGAGCCATCGACATGGGTAACGTTTTCATTTTCAAAACAACGCAATACGTGAATGATGGCGTTGGTCTCGCGGATGTTACCCAAAAACTGATTACCTAGTCCTTCGCCTTTACTGGCACCCTTTACCAAACCGGCAATGTCTACAATTTCTACGTTGGCGGGAACCACGCGCTCTGGCTTCACCAGCTCTTCCAATTTTTCTAAACGATAATCGGGCACATTCACCATTCCTACGTTAGGCTCGATGGTACAAAACGGGTAATTGGCCGATTGCGCTTTAGCGCTTGACAAGCAATTAAAAAGGGTGGATTTACCAACATTGGGCAATCCTACGATACCACACTTCATCTGTATACTGTTGAGTTAATGATTGTAAAGGTCTATGAGTTACACATTGACATGGTGCAACTTTTTTAAAACGCCGGCAAAGATAGGTTAAACCCCTCTACGCCTTGCAGCTATCATGGTATTTTTCAATAGAGACGCAATGGTCATAGGGCCTACTCCACCGGGAACCGGCGTAATAAAGGCTGCCTTTGGCGCTACCGTGTCAAACTCCACATCACCGACCAGGCGATAGCCCGATTTTTTGCTGGTATCTACCACGCGTGTAATGCCTACGTCAACAACAACCACACCTTCTTTTACCATATCGCCCGTTACAAAGTTTGGACGGCCTACGGCGGCAATGATGATATCAGCTGAACGCACGATTTCAGGTAGATTTCTCGTATGACTGTGGCAAATGGTTACTGTACTATTGCCAGGATAGGCATTGCGCGACATAAGAATACTCATAGGTAAACCTACAATATGACTGCGCCCCAGCACCACACAGTGCTTCCCTCCTGTTTCGATGTTGTATCTGTCTAACAACTCAACAATTCCCGAAGGCGTAGCGGGCACGAATGCATGCATGTTCAAAGCCATTCGCCCAAGGTTTTGTGGGTGAAAACCATCCACGTCCTTTTTCGGGTCAATTGACATGATGATTTTGTCTTCTCTGATCTGATCCGGTAAAGGGAGTTGAACAATAAAACCATCGATGCTTTCATCGGCATTGAGTTTTTTAACCTCATTAATCAACTCCGTCTGACTGATGGTATCCGACAAGCGGATTAAACTCGACGCAAACCCCACCTCTTCACAGGCTTTGATTTTGGCGTTGACGTAGGTAACGCTTGCTCCGTTGCTACCAACTAAAATGGCCGCTAAGTGAGGTGGTCGGTTGCCCTTGGCAACAAATTTCTCTACTTCTTCGGCAATTTCGTTGCGGAGCTGTTGGGAGGTTTCTTTACCGTCTAATAATCTCATACTTGAAATTTGAATATGAATGTCTGTAATGCCAATCTATTTGGCTTGGGTTAGCACACGGGTTGGTGCAAGGCTAAGCCCTACCTACCACCACCAAAGGGTAAACCGCCACCGCCGCCCATCATTTGAGCCATTTGTTTCATCTTACCACCCTGCATTTTCTTCATCATTTTGCTCATATCTTCAAATTGTTTGACCAACTTGTTGATCTCGGTAACGTCTCGTCCACAACCTTTGGCTATACGTTGCTTTCGACTTCCGTTCATCAGTTTGGGATTTTTGCGCTCCTCTGGGGTCATGCTCTGAATAATAGACTCTACGCCTTTAAAAGCATCGTCATCGATGTCAACGTTTTTAAGCATTTTACCCATTCCCGGCATCATACCCAACAAATCCTTCATGTTACCCATTTTTTTGATTTGCTGAATCTGTTGGTAAAAATCTTCGTAATCAAAGGTATTGGTGGCAAACTTTTTGGATATTTTTCGTGCTTCCTTTTCGTCGAATTGCTCTTGCGCACGTTCTACCAATGATACCACATCACCCATACCCAAAATCCTGTCGGCCATACGGTCGGGATGAAACACATCCAGTGCATCCATTTTCTCGCCCGTACCGATAAATTTGATGGGTTTATTGACTGTGGCCTTAATGGTTAAGGCCGCTCCACCGCGGGTATCACCATCTAGTTTGGTAAGAACCACACCATCGTAATCAAGCACGTCGTTAAAGGCTTTGGCCGTATTCACAGCATCTTGTCCGGTCATGGCATCTACCACAAACAAGGTTTCTGATGGCTTAACTGCTTTGTGAACGGCGGCAATTTCTTCCATCATTTGCACATCAACCGACGTGCGACCAGCGGTATCGACAATCACGGTGTTAAAACCGTTAGACTTCGCGTGTGCAACAGCCTTTTGGGCAATATCTACAGGGTTTTTATTTTCTTCATCGGCATAAACCTCAACACCTATTTGCTCGCCTAGAACTTTTAACTGCTGAATGGCGGCCGGACGATAAACGTCACCTGCAACCAACAAAACCTTGCGCGATTGCTTGCGTTGTAAGTAATTCGCCAACTTAGAACTGAAGGTTGTTTTACCTGAACCTTGCAAACCAGCGACCAAAACCACGGCTGGTTTACCGTCAAGGTTGATGTGCTCAGCTTCACCGCCCATCAACTCGGCCATTTCATCACGCATCACCTTCACCAGAACCTGTCCTGGCTTTAGCGAGGTTAACACCTTTTGACCAATGGCTTTTTCTTTGACTATTTTGGTGAAATCCTTGGCGATTTTAAAGCTTACGTCGGCATCCAACAATGCGCGACGAACCTCTTTCATCGTTTCTGCTACATTGACTTCTGTAATTTGGCCATGCCCTTTTAATACGTGAAGTGCATTCTCTAATTTTCCGGATAAGTTATCAAACATGTTATCTGTGATTTTGGGGGTGCAAAGTTAGTGAATTTAAAGGAAAGAAATGAATGGAGAATGGAGAATGGAAAATGTAAAATGGAGTCTGCTCCAAAAAGTCCCTTTCTACCAAATACTTCCACGTCGGTAGATTTTTGAATCCTCATTAACCAATAGTAAACTCCGATCCGAAAATCCCCTCGATTTTGATTGAAATCATCCTTTTGGGAGTTAAATCAAAATATATTCCGTAAAATAAAATTTTCCAGCTTATTATCAAACAAATAAATTAGAACACGTAAAAAGTTTTAGATTTGCTCTCAACAACAAACGAATTTGACTTTTGTAATGAATAATTTCCTCAATACCCGTCTGCGATCTTTTACACTATTTGTAATGTTGGTATTTTTTGTTGGATTAAACACACAAATTAAGGGTCAGTGCATCAATACTATAGCTTATGGAACAGCAACTATCGATTCCACTGCGGCATCACCCATTGTTATTGATGCTTGTAATCAGGCAGTGCATTATGCTGCGGTATCTGTATTAAGTCCAGGCGTTTATACGTTTTCTTCAAGTGTAGTATCAGATTACCTCACCATTACAGATGATAATAATGTTGTGATTGAGCACGGTCCACAACCATTGTCTGTTTTGTTGCAAACATCTGGTAATTACCGAATACACATCGCGGCAGATTCAAATTGCACAACCAGTTCTACATGTAGAGAAACTGCGGTAGAGTACATTTCTCCTGTTCCAACATTTAATTTTAATGCTGTTGCTCCACCTTATGATTTTAGCACTTTCAATATGGCAGGAATTACCGCCAATTCATCGCAAGTATTCTATCGGAATTCCTTTATTGTAACTCAATCCGAATTTCAAAATGCAAACCTTCAGCCTGGGAGTCTTGTTCAGGGACTGGGTTTTACCATTTGGAAAAGCTTTCCCGCTTCAGATACGGTTGAAGTTGCAGTGAAAATTTATCTTGAAAATACTATTGACTCAACCTATCAAAAAGGTACAACATGGGGCAATATTATACCATCAATGGATTTGGTACTTTCTGATACAATTGAACTCATTATTTCTCAGGGAAGAAATGAACTTAATTATACGTTTGACACTGTGTTTTCCTATGCTGGAAATGGCGTGTATGTTGCCACCGACTGGGAGATTGTGGGGCAAACACCTGCGGGGGTAATTGGGGTGACATATTACACCAATAGTGAGCTTCCAAACAGCCTTGTTTACGGATCCTCCCAACTCAGTGCCCCAACCACGCTCCAGCCATCAGGCAATCGACCGGAAACCCGTTGGGGCGTAACCCCGGTAGCTGATGATTTTGAAGTTTTACATGCTTTTATGTTGGGAACAAACATGTTGCAAAACGGTTATCCTGAGCAAATGGAGGTAAGGGTTCGCAATAATGGCTTTTTGCCGGCCAATAAACCAGTTACAATTACCATAAGCGGAGCAAATACTTATGCTGAAACCCAAAATGTTCAACTAGCTTCCGGTGCAGATACTGTGCTATTTTTCACTGGATTTTCTCCGGTAAATGTCGGCTTAAATACCCTTACCGCATTTGTCCCAATGGATATGATTCCCGACAATAACAGTGTTCAGTGCATTCAGCAAACTACCATGAACCGTATGGGGTATATAGATACAAATCTCGCCGGGGTTATGCCCGGTAGAATTCACCAAGGTGGTATGTATGTAAACCGACATTATGTGCATGGAGCAAAGGACATTTCAGCTGTACGGGTTTTGCTAAGTAATGATACGAACAGCATTGGAAAGGCTGTGTATGGTGTTGTCCTTGATTCTGCAGAAAACATTGTTGGACAGTCTGATACTTTGATCATTTCGGCAAACGATTTAGGGTCATTCGTCACGCTAAACATCAATTCACCACCAACTTTTATCGATGAGTCTTTTTTTGTTGGAATGGCACAAATTGTTTCTGGCTCTCAGTTTTACAGCCCTTTTTCCATCAAAAGTGAGCGTCCTAAGCGAAGTAATGCATATTTCCAACGCACCTTTCAAAACAGCAATTTACTTCCTTCGGGGAGTGATGCTAGTGTTGTGCTGGAAGCTGTATTGGAATCAGCGGATTGTCCAGCCCCTACATCTTTGCAAGCCGATGATTATTGCGACAGCATTGTTGTGTCTTGGAATAGTCCATCACAATCTTTGGGGAGCACAATCGAATATGGCCCCACGGGCTTTACGCCGGGGAATGGAACAATCATCACCGGTGCGCAATCGCCTCATAGCATCCATGGTATTCCTCCCGGCTCGTATGATATGTGGCTTACTGACACATGTCAAAACACCAATAGCCAATCCACAGGACCGGTTGCCATTTCTATTATTGCTCCTCATGCCGACTATACTTTTTCACACACAAGTGTAGGGGAAGTGCTTTTCGACGCAAGTGGATCGCTCAACTCAAGCATATTTGATTGGGATTTTGGTGACGGAAACAACGGAACCGGACAAACGATTACCCACACATACACCACCAATGGAACTTATGATGTTACGCTGGTAACCAGTGATAGTTGCAGAAATGACACGTTGGTAAAGAGCATTTTAATTGAAGGAATTTCCACGGCTTCCTTTACAATGGAGCGTATTCAGATATATCCAAATCCTGCTCAGGGGGTTTTTTACATCGACAACCTACCCGATGTCAACTGTTCATTTGTGGTATCAGATGTACGAGGATCAGTTGTGTTAACAGGTATAGCAAACAATGATTTTTCTATAGATTTATCGGCCATGGCAGAGGGGGTCTATTTTATCGCCATTACCAGTCGGTATGGAAGATTGTCGCGGAAGGTTATTTTAGCGAGGTAGTGCCCGGAGTAAGAGCTGCCTTTTGAAATTCCAAGAGAGGTTTAGTTTTTTAAATTAGGGCTCAAAATGTAAAATATAAAATGTAAAATGTAAAATGAAGAACCGGAGTGCAGCGGAGCTCAACGACTGGAGGGAGTTAATGAAGAATGGAGAATGTAAAATGTAAAATGTAGAATGTATGTACTTCCCTAAATAATGATGACCGTAATCAAACCTCATCAACACCTTTACGCCTGCCGCGGTGATTGTTTTTAAACTGTGTGGGGGTTAGTCCGGTAT
>JAIUMB010000127.1 GCA_022565745.1 Cryomorphaceae bacterium
ATGGTAGACGCCACATTTACTCTTCCATCCTATCCCAGCAACAAACACCAAGTACAGAACCTCATAAGCGACATCACAGGCACACAAACGCCTGCGCTAATTGCCTCCAGTGGGTTATCCATTCAGTACGCCATCATGATGGGATTGATTGAACATGCCCTTGACCATCACCCCGGCAAAGGCATTCGCTTTGTGGTTCCGCCCAACTGCTACGGTGGCACCAATGACCAAGCGAGGCGCGTTGCGGCATGCATTGAAGGTGTTGATGTCGTAGACTTGCATGTTGATGGCGACAACAACATGGTTGACAGCATAGAGCGCGTCTTAAACGCGATTGCCAAAGAAGATGCGGTGCCGTACATCATTGCCGAAATCCCCACCAACCCTCGTGTTGAAGTACCCAATTTGGTTGCCTTGGAATCAGCGTTGAACAAAAAAAGACAAACAGCAGAAGGGCAAACTGCAATTGAACCCGTGTTTATTCTAGACCAAACATTTTGCCCCAACGTACCATTTTATGCTGAGGGAGAAACACTATCCACCATCAAAGGCATTTCCTATGTAAGTGGATCTAAATTCCCCAGTGGAGGAAAATGCACCGCTGGTTATTGTGTCGCTAATCGCCATGTAGAAAGCGCAATGTCATACATTGGCAAACACCTAAGTCTTTGTGATAATGGTGCTACCGACCTACAAGTACAAATTTTATCTGAGCAAATGCCGTCCATGAACCAGCGCATTGCAGATGCTTACGAAAACACCTTGGCCTTTGTCAACTTCATTAAAAAAGTATTGCCTAAAGCAAAAATAAACTTTGTGAGTGGAGAGCTTGCTCAACAAGGGTTCACCCCTTCGGTTTTTTCATTGGATTTACCAACCAAAGGTGATACCCCAGAGGCCCGAGAAGCCTATAAACGTACACTTAACCAGCGTTTGATTGACATGATGATAAGCGAGATACCGAATGAAAGCAAATACTGTGTGAGTTACGGACAACTTAAAGGTTGTTACTGGACCATTCCCGCTACATCTACACAAGGCACTACAAAAGAAGAAGACAAAGATTATATTGCGCGAGTATCGGTATCTCCAGAATTAAACTTGGATAAGCACCAAGAGGTATTTATGGCCTTTGTAAAAGGAATAAATCCATAGCCATTGATTTAGCTGCTTGCTGTTTTAAGGGCTGCGTTCGATACACGAGACTGAGACTTATATTTGTGCACTAAATCATTTATTTCTTGTTCCTTCCATGAAATACTGGGCCATCATATTTCTCCCCTTGTTTTCGGTATTTGGGCAATCGGAAACTAAACTTTACCAAACAACCGTAGAGGCAGGTTTTTTAGCCGGTGGTAAGGCTTCACACCGCACGATTGTATTTCGTTCAGGCGGTGAATTAAATGGGATATTTTCCAAAGCATATTATAAACGATTACAACTTGGATTAGGCATGGGGGCCATTGCTTTAGAAGACGAAGTCTTTGTACCTATATTCTTCAACGCTCGTTTAAAATTAACGCAAAAGGCAAGTGGCACTTTTATGGCTTTTCGAACAGGCTATGCATTTGGGGCCAACCCAAGCGCAACCAGCATTGAAAACAGCAGTTATCGAGGCGGTTGGCACGCGCGAAGCACCTTCGGCTATCAATCGAGACTTAGTGAGTCATTAGACCTTCAGTTTGGATTTAACATTAGCCATCAGCAAGGTATTCTGGATCGTCGGTTTATCAGTAGCCAGATTAACCAACGTGAACGACTGCGTTTCTTCCTTTTCAGTCTGCATATTGGCTGTGTATTTCTATAATTCTCTGCCATGCAACATAGGTATTTCATATTGATATTTTTTCACTTGACGTTTGGTATTCAAGCACAATTATTCATCAACGAAATACAAGCAGCCAACCATACTACCATTACTGATGAGGACGGTGATTATGAAGATTGGATTGAGTTGTACAACAACAGCAGCATTGCAGTGAATGTTGGTGGCTGGTATTTATCTGATAAAGACCACACGCCAAAAATGTGGTCACTGCCCGATACCACCATTCCTGCTAAAGGTTTTTTATTGATTTGGGCAAGTGGGAAAGACAGAAAGAAAGGCCATCTACACACCAACTTTCGCATAAGCAGTGAAGGTGAGCCCATTTTATTGACCAGTTCAGAAGGTATCACATTCAATCGGTTACCACCGGTTAAGCTTCAGCCAAACGAGAGCTATGGTAGAGTTCCCGATGGCGGTCATCAATTAGAAACCTTTCATACCGCAACACCAGGAAGTACGAATGCAATAGATGGCACTGCCCCAGTGTTGGTAAGTTTGATGTTTGATCAACCTCAGGGCTACCAAGCAGAAGACTTTACGGTCAACATCATATCAACCCGTAAAGCCCAAATTCACTACACTCTTGACGGAAGCACCCCCACCCCTACTTCACCTATTTTTAATGAATCCATTGAGGTCACTTCATTAGAAGGCACACCAAACGTGTATGCAGACATACCCAGTGGCCACAGCAGTAGATTTTGGAAAAAACCAATGGGCGAAGTGCCTAAAATACGAGTCATTAGAGCACGCCCATTTGTTGAAAATAAAGCTGTAGGCCCAGAAATCCAAGGTTCTTTTTGGACAGGCCACCACAACCCGGAAAACTTAGACATTCCCATTGTTTCATTCATGATCCATCCCGATCACTTTTTTGATTATAAAGAGGGGATATACGTTCCGGGCATTGATTACGATTCTCTAGAGATCCCCAACTCTTGGCGACGAGGCAGACAAACGGAAAAACCAGCAAACTTCTCATACTTTGATGAAAATGGTGAGCTCGCATTACAGCAAAACATTGGCGTAAGAATAAACGGTGGCGGTACGCGTAATGCTGGACAAAAATCGCTGCGTCTTTACGCAAGAAACGAATATGGACCTAATACATTCAATTACCCCTTTTTTGAAGAACGTAGCAATCACCATTACCGACGACTACTACTGAACACTACACAAGGTGATTACTCCTTTACACTTTTCAAGGATGAGCTAACCACCAATATTGTTAAACCGCTGGACCTAGAGTATCAAGCTTTTCGTCCTGTATTGGTATTTCTAAATGGTGAATACTGGGCCTTGCACTTTCTCAAAGAACGTCGCGATCAACACTACATTGCTGCTTTGATTGACGACAAACCTGATAACATCAACCAATTATATAGGTACAACGCGGCTAGTCATGGCTCTAATGATCATTACTTGAGATTTCTCAATGAACTGGGAAGCATGGAGGCAAATGATCCTGGCATCGTTGATATGATGGAAAAATACATAGAGGTTGACAATTACATAGATTATCAAATTGTGCAGATTTTCTTGGCCAACTACGACTGGCCGCACAACAACATTGATTGGTGGAGAACCAACGATGCAAACAGTCGCTGGCGTTGGATTTTTTACGATTTGGATGCCTCTTTTAGAAAGTATGCGCTGGACAATGTAACCACATATTTCCGTGCGCACGACCCTGAGCAGGACCGACCGGAATGGTCATACGTTACCATGCGCAAGTTGATGGCCAATCCTCAATTCAGAAAACGCTTTCACGACCGGTTCTACCAACTCATGCAGGGGGTATTATCCACAGAAAACCTCCTTGCTGAGATTGAAAAAATGAGAGCGCTCATTGAGCCTTACGTCGACGACTACGTATACCGTTGGCGCATTCCCTCATCGGTAACCGAGTGGAAGGAAAATGTACGCTCATTAGAAACCTTTGCACAACTGCGCCCGCATGAAATACACAACATGCTAAAACGCAATATGAGGAAGCCCTTTAATATGTATCCCAATCCTGGAGAGCATATCATTCACTTACAATGGGCTACGCATCCAGGAACAGAGATAGATGTAAAGGTTTTCGATATGTCGGGGAGATCAATACATGTTCCCATAAACAATAAGACTTTTGAGGATGTTCCTGCAATAACACTCAATGTGGCCAATCTTCAGAGTGGTGTATATATCATTCGGGTGAGAATGGGGCAATTCTATTTCAATGAAAAGTGGATCAAGAAATAAAAATATGCTGATAAAAAAAAGATTGCCATTAGTACTGGGTGCCTTTTTTATTGTTGCCGGCATTAACCACTTTTTAATGCCGTCTTTTTACCTGCCGTTAATTCCTGACTACCTTCCATTTAAGAATGCCGTTAATTGGCTATCAGGCTTGACAGAAGTAGCCATAGGTATTGGATTTTTATGGCCTTCTACGCGTCGGTTGAGTGGCTGGGCTATGGCCGTCTTGATGATACTGTTTATACCTTCTCACATTCACTTTATCGCTATTGGCAGTTGTGTAATGGAGGGACTCTGTGTACCGGAGTGGGTGGCTTGGTTGCGGCTTATTGTCATTCATCCGCTACTTATTCTCTTGGGGGTTTGGATGGGGAAATCCCCTCCCTCTTAAATAGCTTTAAAAAAAGATTCCAGTTCAGCCAATGTGTGTTTTTCTGTGCGAATATCTTTTACCACCCTTCCTTCGTCTAAAATGACGATACGCTGACAAACTTCAGTGACATGGGTTAAGTCATGACTGGAAATCAATGCCGTGAGGTTTTCTTTTTCAATTAAGTCTTTGATGATTTCCCTCAATTGAAATTGGCTAGAAGGATCGAGGTTGGCAAAGGGCTCGTCGAGAATCAACAAGCGAGGTTTGCCTATAAACGCTGCTGCTATACCCACCTTTTTTTGATTTCCTTTTGACAAATCACGAATGAATCGCTTGTGTCCAAAAATTTCATTCTTAAAGATAGGTTTAAATACCTCTAATTGTTCATCAACCTGTTCAGGTGTGAGTCCTCTGGTACTGCCCACAAAGTAAAAAAACTCTTCTGGTTTAAGGAAGTCAATTAAAAATCCTTCATCGAGATAGGCACCAGTGATATCTTTCCATTGTTCGTTTTTTGATACGTCAATATCGTTGATGGTAATCCATCCTTCAGTCAAGGGGATTAGATCCAGTAATGCGCGAAAGAAGGTGGTTTTACCGGCGCCATTATTTCCAACCAAGCCAAAACTTTCACCTTTTGGAATATATAGCTGATCAATTTTTAGGGCTGCTTTATCACCGTATTGCTTAAGGGTATTTTCAACATTAACCATAGTTATAATTCTTTTGAACGAAATGCATCGGCCATGTTATATTTTTTTTCTCTAAAGTTGGCGACAGTTCCTTTTATCCAAAGCTTATGGCAAGACAAACTGATTAAAGACAAAGCAGAAACTGCAATCCACCCAGCGGCTTCACCAAATGGCCACGCGATCAGTCCATACAGGGCTAAAGGAAAAACCAGCAAAGGAATGATGATGAGGAACTGTAAAGCAGAAGCCCCTTGATAGTTAAATGCACTACCGGAATTTAAGTCGATGGACTTTCGTTGATAAGTAGCAAAAAACAGCATAACGTAACTGTTTACACCTACACTGTAGATAAAAGCAACGCTGTGTATAATAAGATACTTTGGATGAATGAAACCGTAGAACAAAGAGAGCACATAGGGAATTATGGTTAGCACGAACAATAAACGCCACTTGGCATTAAAATAGTCTTTTAATGACAAAGAACGGGTTAAGAGACCATCGAAGAACCGTGATTCCCATGCAATGAGATACTGCCCGTAATTAAGGGCGGAAAAGGAAATCATAAAGAACGCGACAAACAAATTACTTGGACTGCTGCTTGTGGGGTCTTTATACATAAAAAGGCCATAGAATAGAAACAGCACTGAAGTTAAAGCGGCCGTACGCGTGCGTTTATGTCTAGTAATTAATTTCCATTCGGTAGACAGCAGTTGTGCAACTCTACTCTTCCCTTGCCAATCTAACTTCGACCAAAGGCTACCTTCTTCTGCTTTGACACGCCAAGATTCTGAATATTTATTTTTGAGCAGGTAGCGTTTACTTATGCGGTAAGCTAAAACTGGATATGCGACCAACAAAAGCGCCAAAGGTGTTTTTAGGAATGGAAGCGCAACAACCTGAGAAACGTCACGTAAAAGGCCATCCACTAAGTAAACTTCAGCCCCGAAAATGGCCAATAACACCAGTGGTAAGAACTTGAAAATTGACTTATTGGCAAACAAGCGCTGAAAGTGGCCAACAAGAAGTGTATTCCCTGCAACAATGGAGAATAACGTAATCAGCCAAAATGTCGTAACAAATAAATTATGGGCAGGAGCTATAACCTGTAAGGCAAAAGGCAGCAAAATAACGACGTGACCTAAAACATATACACTAAGGAAAGACCATCCCAAAATATACCTCACCATGGTTTTAAAGGAAATGGGGAGAAGCACATAATGATGGAGATGAATCTTTTGGGCACCTTGAGTATTTAAACGCAAAAACAAATCTCCAATAAAATAATACAA
>JAIUMB010000128.1 GCA_022565745.1 Cryomorphaceae bacterium
ATTTTTTTTCAAACCTTAACGCTTTCTAAATTTATATGACCTGTTGATTTTCACACAAATAATAAGATTAAGGGTTCGTAAAAACGTTAACAAAGATATTTAAAAAAATCCAATTAGAGGTAATTAATGAGTTATGGGTAATGTTAAGTTATTTAACGAAAAAAGTCGGCTTACAACCGACTTTCTAAACCATCACTTTAAAACGCCCCCATCAAACCATTTTTATCTTATTTACAGAAGAATTGTAAATGGCTACAAACTCCTCTACAATCTCCTTGACGGTCTTAATTTCTTTTATCGTCCCACTTACCTGTCCAATCTCCAGCTCTCCTTCATCTAAATCCCCTTCAAACATACCTTTTTTGGCTCTTCCTCTGCCCAATAAAGCTCTCAACTCGTCAACTTCAGCGCAGCGAGCATAATGCTCCATTACATCTTGATAGAATTTATTGCGGATCAAACGAACGGGGGTAATCTCTTTCAACGTCAACACCGTACTTCCTTCAGCAGCCCCCACCACAACATCTTTGAACGACTGGTGCGCTGAACTTTCTACACTAGCCACAAACCTCGAACCCACCTGCACACCATCAGCGCCTAATGCCATAGCGGCCAACATCGCTCTTCCATCGCCTATACCACCTGCGGCGATTAAGGGAATATCGATGGCATCGCGCACGGCAGGAATCAAACACATGGTGGTTGTTTCTTCGCGTCCGTTGTGTCCTCCAGCCTCAAACCCTTCAGCCACAACGGCGTCTACACCAGCTGCTGCAGCCTTTTGGGCAAAACGAGCACTGCTCACCACATGTACTACCGTGATGCCTTTATCCTTCAAAAAACCGGTCCAAGTCTTCGGGTTTCCCGCTGAAGTAAAAACGATTTTTACGTCCTCCTCTACGATGATGTCCATCAATTGCTCAATATCGGGATACAACAAAGGGACATTTACACCAAATGGCTTATCCGTAGCAGCTTTACATTTTCTAATGTGTGTACGCAAAATGTCGGGATACATACTACCCGCGCCGATGATCCCTAGTATTCCTGCATTGGCAGCAGCTGAAGCCAATTCCCATCCACTACACCAAATCATGCCGGCTTGAACGATGGGGTACTTAATTCCAAATAATTGACAAATGGGTTGGTTAATTTCCATGTTTGTTGAATGTTTTTACTATGGCTCCACTTTCGTTGTATATATGAATGATGTATTTGCCATCAGTCAAATTATTTACGTCAATGGCTTGTTGCATATCCTGTGCTGAAACGGCTTGATCTAAAATTTTTCTACCACCCATGTCAAACAAAGCAATTCGCTTTGGAATAAATTGCTCATTCCACGAAACGGTCAGAATGTTGTCTACCGGGTTAGGGAATATGTTCACGCCATAATCTTGAATAAATTCCTCAACCGATACCACATCGTTGAATGCAAATTGAAAATTAGGCAGTCCATATCCATATAATGTATCCGGTGTGAGGTATCTATCGGCAGACTGCAAAATGGTTTGACGAATATTTTCCGTACTGTGATTGGGATAAGCTTGTCGTAAGCACGCCGCCAAACCCGCTATCAATGGCGCAGCAAAACTTGTCCCGTTACCTACAGTAGGAAAACCTCCTGAGCTTAAATAGCGTGCCTGCTCCCCCATCGCTACAACATCGGGCTTAATTCTTCCATCAACCGTTGGTCCTTTTGAAGAAAAAATAGAGCGATCTAAAGTTGGACCAACCGAACCAACGGCCAAAATACTATCGGCATCTGCGGGCATTAAAATTTTTCGCCAAAGTGGATCAGACCCAGAGTTCCCTGCAGAATTAATGACAAGAATCCCCTTTCTCGCGGCAAACTGCGCGGCTTGAGACACAATGGACGTTTGGCCATCTAAGTCGCTTAATGAGTAGCTCGTTTGACCAGGATCAAACGTCGAATACCCCAGACTGGAGTTGATGACGTCCACCCCCAAACTATCGCTCATTTCTGCAGCAGCCAACCAATTAAACTCCTCGGCGTTGACTTCTCTAACTTCATCCTCGGTCATAAACAACCAGTAATCTGCATCTGGGGCTGTGCCAACAAATGTACCTTCATTCTTTGCCGCAAGTACCGAAAGCACATGTGTGCCATGGGAACCGGGAAAGAATATATTGGTATCTTGATTGACAAAACTATACATGCCTTTCACGCCTCCTCCTTGCCACAAATGTGAAAAGGCTGGTATGTTTTGTGCATTGTTAAAACCTCCGTCAAACACAGCAATTAATACGCCTTGTCCGGTAAACCCTAAATCATGCAAGTAATCACCGTTGAGCATTTCAATTTGCAACGCACTCTGACCATAACTAAACCCGTTATCTTCTGCAAAAACCGCCTTGACTGGAATGAGATTATCAACCCGTTTTACAAAGGGTAAATTGGCTACATACACGCTGTCGATACCTCGCACCAAAGCCGCATTTAACCACTTACTCTTACCCACTACGTTCTCGGCAAATAAGCCATCGACATAGGCTTGATACACCGGTAAATCCATTTCATCTATGATGGTTTGCTGGTTGGCTTTGCGCTCAATGGCTTTGCGTGTAAATAGTTGAAATGGATTAGAAAAATCAGAAATAGTTGCGTTTTTATCTTGGAAATAGACCCAATACGTGGACTCAGTTTGTGCCGGCAACACACCCGACACAAACAAAAACAGTACGATGTATATACATTTAAAGCCCGACATTCTTTATTCTTTAAACCTATTGACAAAAATACGGCAAAGTTGTTCACCTACCTTCTTTACGCTCTGCAGTTAGCGCAACACTCACTACACAATCACACCACTGCCCAATAACACCTCGTCCTTATACCAGGCTGCGAACTGACCGGGCGTAATGGCTTTTTGTTGTTGGTCAAACCATAAATACAGCGACCCGTTTTTGCAAATCAAGGTAGCGGGCTGAAGTGGTTGTCTGTAGCGTATACGCGCCTCCACCTCCATCGTTTCACCTTCTTTGAGCAATGGCGTTCCTCCTACCCAGTTTTCGGTTCCTTTTTCTGTTTGCAATCCGAACCGCAGCAAAGCGGGATGATCATCGCCTTCAACCACGTAAACCTCATTAGATGTTGTATTGACACCCGCTACAAACAATGGAATGCTTCTCCCGCCAATGCCTAAGCCTTTGCGCTGACCAACCGTATAAAAATGTGCACCGTCATGCGTGCCAATCACCTCGCCTTTTGGCCAAGTGGGCTGATGAAAAAACCGCTCATCATTGCGGTCAATATTTTCGGGGAAGTACGCGTGGTTTTTAGGCAATTCAACAACACGTCCCTCTTTGGGCGCCAATTGCTGCTGTAAAAACACCGGCAACTTTACCTTCCCCACAAAACACAAGCCTTGTGAATCCTTTTTCTTCGCAGTTGGCAGCCCGGCGTTTTTAGCGATGTCTCTCACCTCAGACTTTTGCAATTCTCCGATAGGAAAAAGCGCTTTAGCCAGTTGTGACTGTCTGACTTGGCACAAAAAATAACTCTGATCTTTATTGGCATCAACACCGCTGAGCAATGAAAACGTTCCGTCTGGATTTTCCTTTCTTCGACAATAATGACCGGTAGCCACATAATCGGCATTGAGTTCCAGTGCCGCCTCGAGAAAAGCATCAAATTTGATTTCACGATTACAAAGCACGTCTGGATTGGGGGTGCGGCCACGCTCGTACTCTGCAAACATGTAGTCAACGATGCGCTGCTTGTACTGCGTACTAAAATCCATAACTTGAAAGGGTATGCCTAGGTGGTCAGCGACCATGGTGGCGTCGTTGGCATCTTCTATCCACGGACACTCATTGTTGATGGTCACCGACTCATCGTTCCAATTGCGCATGTAAATACCTATCACCTCGTGACCTTCTTGCTGCAAAAGCAATGCGGCTACGGAGCTGTCAACACCTCCTGATAAACCAACGACTATTCTCGCCATAATTTTAATCCTCCTCGATCTCGCGTTCTTTCATGAGTTGTCCGTAACGATACTCTTCTATACGCTCCGGACGACCGTTGTCGTTAAACCAAATCCACTTTTCATGCTTTTCGCCTTCTACATATTTACCCTCAGCGCGTTTGTTGCCATTGGCCATATAAATGCGCAGTTCGCCATGTAATTTATCATCACGGTATTCCCCCTTCATGTAAACCTTGCCGTTTTCGTGATATTCGACAAACTTGCCTTGGCGCAATCCATTTTCAAAATTCATTTTTTCTAGAGGATTACCGTTGGCAAAAAACGTAACGCGTTCTCCGTGCAGTTCTCCATCTTTAAACACCTCTTTTGATATGATGTTTTGGTGGCGATCGTAATACGTCCAAATGCTGTCTTTCTTTTGATTGCGCAGAACACCCTCAGCCAATCGCTTGCCGTTACCGGCAAATTGGGTGGCATAGCATACTCCGGTTTGTCCGCGATACACATTCTCGGAGAAAATCTTTCCGTTTCTGTAAAAATATTTGAACGTTCCTACAGGCACATCATCTTTAAATTCGCCGGTATAGCGAACAATGTTGGTGCCTTCGTGAAACTTTTTCCACGGACCTTGACGGCGTCCTTGCTCGTCTTTTCTGTTTTGCGCACTCATGGAAGGTACGCTCAAAATCAGTCCCAGCAACAGAATCAATGGTGTTTTGATGCTCATACGTTTTAAAAATGGATTGCGAAGATACGCGGAGAAAACGGGATAAAAAATCATTTTGTGGAATCAGTTATTCGTTGGATATTTGCAGCTTGAAATAATAACTGCAGGTAGACGGATGATTGGTTTCATTTTTTTGAAACATTTATTGCGTTTGTTTGCATTGTTAGTTAACCGGGTTTTGGACCCTTTTAAAACAATTAACGTATGCCAGTACGAATTCGTCTGCAAAGACACGGAAGAAAAAACCACGCGTTTTTTCACATTGTAGCTGCCGACAGTCGCGCACCTCGCGACGGCCGCTTCATCGAGAAGTTGGGTGTTTATAACCCCAACACCAACCCAGCAACCATTGACCTTGATTTTGACACCACACTTGAGTGGATTCAGAAAGGTGCTCAACCTTCTGATACCTGCCGTGCGATTTTGTCATACAAGGGCATCATGCACAAGCATCACTTGTTGCGCGGTGTAGCCAAAGGTGCTTTGACCGAAGAGCAAGCCGAGGAGAAGTTCCAGGCTTGGATGGAAGGCAAACACGGTGCCATTGAAGGCAAAAAGTCTACATTGGCTGAAAAGGCTGCCAAAGAGCAAGCTGAGCGCCTAGAAGCTGAGCGCAAGCGCAATGA
The DNA here is from genome assembly GCA_022565745.1 of Cryomorphaceae bacterium. Taxonomy (GTDB): domain Bacteria; phylum Bacteroidota; class Bacteroidia; order Flavobacteriales; family Schleiferiaceae; genus CSBr16-58. The sequence goes on from JAIUMB010000128.1 coordinate 5,307, forward strand.
AGAGCGCGCTGCTGCATTGGCTGCTAAGGAAGCTGAAGCCAATGCAGAAGTTGCTGAAGCAAGTGCAGAAGCAGAAGAAGCTCCCGAAGCGGAAACTGCTGCTGAAGGCGATGCTGAAACCAAAAACGAAGCGTAAATTACATGATGCGTCGGGAAACGTGCTTTGCGCTCGGAAAAATCATCCGAAAGCACAGTTTTAAAGGCGAAGTTGTCGCCAAATTCGACACCGACCATCCCGCTTCTTACGAAAAATTGGAATCAATTTTCCTCGACATCCGAGGAGAGTTGGTTCCTTTTTTTATTGAATCATTCACCCTACTTCCCAAGGGCGTTCGTTTAAAGTTCGAAGACATAAACGACGAAACAGCTGCACAAAACATAGTGGGATGCACCCTCTACCTCCACGAAAGCATGCTGCCTAAAGCTGCAGAAGGCGAAGTATTCATCCACGAAATTATCGGTTATTCGGTCAACGACAAAACACTTGGACATATTGGCACATTAGATTCCGTCGTTGAAGGCAAGCAAGATCTATTGCTGGTTAAGAACCCAACCGAAGTCATCATCTATATCCCTTGGGTAAAAGGCGACATCGTCACAGACATCGACAAAGCGACACGAACCATTCACGTCAATGCTCCGGATGGCTTAGTGGACTTGTACTTGGATAGTTAGGCGTTAACACGCATGGAGCGCTCCGCACGCATGGGTTACTTTCGCAAGCATGGGGCGCTACGCACGCACGGGAGCACGGGAGCACGGAGGCACGGGTAGCATAGTCGGAGGTCGGGGGTCGGAGGTCTGGGTTGCGAATGCATGTACACGCCAATATTTGATTTGTTATGGCTTAGTCTTGTATAGAAAGTGAAAAGGCCTGTATTACCATCCGTAAAACCCGACCCCAGACCCCCGACCTCAGACCGATTTATTCTTCCGGCCACAAAAGGAACGAATGCTCCTATACTGCCATAAGTAAAACCCCGCTCCCGTGCTCCCGTGCCACCCCGCACAGCCCCCCGGCTGTCATTCACAATCACCGCACAATCGTCACCGTGCCTACCTTATCAAACGGGTCACGATCTTC
>JAIUMB010000129.1 GCA_022565745.1 Cryomorphaceae bacterium
GCGGGGTCGGTGGCTTCGAAGTTAATCTGATACCAGCAAAAACCGCCAAAGGGCAAGCGGTGCGGGGCGCGTAAACTCACGACGGGAAATCCTTCGGGCAGTTCATCGGCAAAGGAAAACAAGTCGTTTTCATGACTGCCGTAGCCGTGCAGCATGAGTATGGATGGGCGATTTTGAACGTCGCCAGGCTTTTCTTCGTAAATGAAATCAGGCATCAATCTGTTTTTTTATAAAACGTTCCAAAATGTGTTTTTCGATCATCAGGGGCTTCCAAATATTTGTTGATGGCAAAGGCGCTGGACGAAAACGCCATGTCTTTCCAGGGAATGTCTTCCGGGGCAAAAAGCGCCACGTCTTCGCTTTCTGAAGTGGGGTGAAAGTTGACGTCTTCCATCTCGGCGAGGAAAATGAGGTAAACCTGCTGGGCGTGGGGTAGGTTGTAAATGGTGTGCAGGTGTTTTAGGGTAACACTTACGCCGGTTTCTTCCAGTACTTCTCTCAATGCGCCTTCTTGAACGGTTTCGCCATTTTCCAAAAACCCGCAGGGTAAATTCCAAAACCCCTTTCGCGGTTCAATGGAGCGTTTGGCCAAGAGTATTTTGCCCTGATAAACAGGCAAACAACCCACCACCATATTGGGGTTTTCGTAGTGTATGGTGGTGCAGTCTAAACAAACGTATCGCAAGCGGTTATCGCCTTCGGGGATGCTTCGTCTTAGTTTTTTGCTGCCGCAATGGGCACAGTAGTTCATGGAATGCGGTTCAAATTTGGATTGTCAAAGTAACGGATGATTGGGGGATTTTCCAAGACGTGAGAAGTGACAGGGCATAACTGGTAGATGGAGGGTCGGCACATGGCTGATCCTCTACATTTTAATTATTCTTCTTTTGGCCTCGTTACCTCAAATTTAACCGTTTTCGTAGCATTGCTATTCGCAGGGATGCTGACATCCCACTGCAACGCCCCATCGGCGGTGTTGTGCTCGGCCCCGTCGCCATCAATGAGGGTGATGCTGACATCGCTGTGGTCACTCACCGGTAGTCGATCTCTCAAATCTACATCTACGCTTTGGGCGCGTCGATTGCTGATGATCAAATCGTACACGTGGGTTTCGGTAACGCGTCGACTCAAAAATCGACGTGAGCGCTCGGCGTGCTTGGGCTTGTACTCGGCATGGAGGTTTTTGTCTTCACCAAACGAGAGCTCTAACGTATCACCAATGTGCTCCGGCGTGATGCGCATGACACCCACTTGGCGGTTGCCTAAGAAGATACGTGCATTACCCGGCAATAATCCCATCCCTTGCATACCGCTTTGCTTGGCTATGAGGTAAACCTGGTTGGTCATTCTCGGCACGGCGATGTGTTGATGATTCAGGTCTTCGCTGGTATGGCGACGTAAGGTGATGGTACGTGTGTTTTGCGATGAAGGCAAGGTGATGCGCTCTTCCGGGTGAAAGATGGCTGCTCCGCTGTTGAGGTCAAGGTTGCCAAAATCAGGTCGGGAAGTTTTACTTGTTGGGGTCTGCATGGTGCCTCTTACTTTGACGCCATCGATAAAGTAAACCGTTTCGTTCGATCGAGCGCCTCTGATGCCTGGAGACTTAGATTCCATATCGAGTTGTTCTAAATTGCTCATCACATCATCTGCAGAAGCAAAGGCGTTTTCATCGGGTTTGAGGTTGATGGAAAGCCACGAATTGGCTTGTGGGAATGTTAGTGTTTCCACTCTGTAATTCCAGGTGAAGAAACGGATGTATGATACGGGTTCATCGGACGTGATGGAGAAGTGACCGTGCTCATTGGAAGTGGTGGCAGCAATTACACGGTGGTATTGATCGAGCAGTTCGATGTTGGCCGATGGTACGACAAACTGAGTGCGGTTTTGGTAAATGGACCCACTAAATGTGCCTTTATTGCCTACACGACTAATGGGTGGCCAAGGGGGTTGACTTTGATTTAACCGTCGGCTTACGGATACAATGGGCAGTTCGGGGATGCTTTTGTCTTGCAGCGGCTCAGCACTGGTTAGTGTGATATCGATGTCTTCCCACGCTTGTCCGGTGTGTTGAAACAACTCGGCTTGATAACTCCACGCCAATTTTTTCTCGGGAAAGGCTGAGCGAATCTCGTATCGCGGTTGCCACCCGGCACGTTGGGTGAGGTAGGTAAGATTAAAGCTTATGTTTCCGGTTTGCAGCACTTCCAGCTCTATTTCAATGGTTTGCTCTAAACGGCGACTGGCCATGAGTGATTTACCCAGCTTGCCAAACAGTTTAAAGCGGTTTTTCCTGCTTTCTCGTAATTTGTTGGTCAGCTTGCTTTCATCGGTTTGCAGTTGCTCCATTCTGCTGCGGTAAAACTGTCCGGCTTCTCGCCAGGTATTGGCCGTTAGCGTTTGGTTGCCGGTAATCTTGCGGTTTTCATTGAGCATGGCGCGTTCTTCGCGAATCAATCCAATGGATTTCTCCAGTAGTTCAATCTCCTCATCGAGTTTGTTAAGTGCTTCTAAGCGCTCGCTTTCGTCCAATAGATTTAACCGGTTTACAGCCGGATTTAGTTGAGAAGAAACCACGCGTACATCGCCGTCGATATCGATGGTAACTCTGTCTTTTCTTACATCATCTGGGATGCCTCCAATGCTGATGGTATGCGTGCCTTTTTTTAGGTTGACCTCCTTAAAAAGATTTACCTCCGCGGCATTGGGATACAATGTTGCAGAGGTAATCTTTGGTTTGATGTTCGTGTTTTGGGCTTGAAGGGCAAATGTGCTTAATAAAAATATTGAAAGCGCGACCCGAAGAAATGCTGAGGGAAGGTGATTGATTTGCATGAGCATGGATTTTTTTGACGAATGTAGAAAATGTTTTCAAATAGTGTTCCTAAAAAACTTCACTGGTTTGCACCCTTGGCACATGGTTCTCCCAAAACTCAAAAGGATCGATATGCTCGAAGCTCACCGTAGCACTGGGAATGCTTTTCGCAACAACTACCGTTTCTGCAAAAGCAATACGCATCAGTGTTCCATCCCACGCGCTTCTTCGCCAAGTAGAAAATTGACTGTATTTAGGTCTACCAATCAATCTGTGCTGGGTGTTGATCACAGCCCGTGCGCCAAAGGCTGTATTTCTTACGCGAACCTCCATGCGTTGTTTTACTTGATTATCACCAATAACCTTCCCGCGGGTACTTAACATGGTCAGCTCTTCGTTGACCATATCCAGCCGATGACCTTTGAAGTCTAAGGAGCGCTTGATGTCATAGAACAGGTCTTTGGCACTGACGCCTTCTTTTTCTATGACCACGAACGAGGCATTAAATGGAATTTCTTTTAAGTCTTTCTCATCGGCATCTACTTTCAATGCAGTTGTTTCTAATGAGTAGCAAGCTGTCAAGCTGAATAAAGAAACTAAAAACACACTCATAAACATCAATGGTTTTCTGATTGCTCCGGGGGTGAATGAACTTGATTTCATGACTGTATGGTTTTGATACGAATGGTTCAATTTTCAGGCCATTAATATAATTTTATGGATGGTTTTTTTTTTAAAATCAATCTGTTTGTCAATTTTTATTTTAATTCTGAAATTTGCTCTATCCGTTTATATATTTACCGGGCAAAAGACAAGCAGGTGTTTTTGGGTGTAATATGGTCCTAAGAACAGCTTGTCACAAAAAGAGAATATTCAATTTAACCTATCGTAAACCAGAGCGCTACGCATGGCAGAAGAAGAAAACGGCAAGGAAGAAAACATCGACAACAGTGGTCAAAACGACGGCGGAAATGTACGCCTCACGCGGGTGAGTGGCATGTATGAAGACTATTTTCTCGATTATGCCTCGTACGTTATTCTCGAGCGTGCAGTGCCGGCTTTGCACGACGGCCTTAAGCCAGTTCAGCGTCGATTGCTGCATGCCATGAAGGAGATGGATGACGGTCGCTACCACAAGGTGGCCAATATCATCGGTCAAACCATGAAGTATCACCCCCACGGAGACGCCTCTATTGGCGATGCTTTGGTACAGCTCGGACAAAAAGATTTATTGATCGATTGCCAGGGTAACTGGGGGAACATCCTTACCGGTGATAGTGCTGCTGCGCCACGTTATATAGAGGCCAGGCTGACAAAATTTGCGCTGGAGGTAGCTTTCAACCCTAAAATCACACAGTGGCAAGCTTCTTACGATGGTCGTGGAAAAGAGCCGGTATTCTTCCCTATGAAATTTCCACTTTTACTCGCACAAGGGGTAGAAGGGATTGCTGTGGGTTTGTCTACCAAAATACTCCCGCACAATTTCAATGAACTGATTGATGCCAGTATTAAAATTTTGCAAGGTAAAAAGGCGGTTGTTGTTCCTGATTTTCCCACAGGAGGTATTGCCGATGTGACCAATTACAATGACGGTGTGCGGGGTGGTAAGGTGCGTATACGTGCTAAGATTGAGGTGCTCGACAAAAAAACCTTGTGTATTCGCGAAATCCCCTTTGGTACTACCACGGGTAGTCTAATTGAAAGCGTGATTAAAGCCAATGACAAGGGTAAAATAAAAATTAAAAAAATAGAAGACAATACCTCTGAGTTTGTCGAGGTATTGGTTCATCTCCCACCCAATATTTCGCCCGATAAAACCATCGATGCACTTTATGCATTCACCGATTGCGAAGTGTCAATTTCTCCTTTGGCTTGTGTGATTAAAGACGATCGACCATTGTTTGTGGGTGTTAGTGAACTGCTCAAAATGTCGACCGAACACACGCTAGACATTACCCGTCAAGAGTTGCAGGTCAAACTAGACGAGTACCAACAAGAGTGGCACATGGCGTCGTTGGAGCGTATTTTTATAGAGCAACGCATTTACCGAGATATCGAAGAGGCAGAAACCTGGGAGGATGTCATTAAAAATATTCACGAAGGTTTAAAGCCACATATCGGTCACCTTATTCGCCCGGTTACCGACGACGACGTGGTCAGACTCACCGAGATTCGCATCAAGCGTATTTCTAAATTCGATTCCGATAAGGCAAACAACAACATTTTGGCCTTGGAAGACAAAATTAAGGAGTACAAGCATCACTTGGAAAACTTGGTCGACTATACCGTCAATTACTTTAAATATCTCAAAGAAAAATACGGCAAGGAAAAAGGACGTAAAACCGAAATTCGCCTCTTTGACGACATACAAGCGCAAAAAGTGGCCATCGCCAACGAAAAACTCTACGTCAACCGCGAAGAGGGGTTTGTGGGTACGGGGTTGCGTAAATCAGACGCAGAGTACGTGAGCGACTGTTCAGACATAGACGACATCATCGTGTTTCGCAGCGACGGGATAATGATGGTGACCAAGGTCGATCAAAAAACTTACGTTGGAAAGGACATCATTTATGTAAGTGTCTTTAAAAAGGGCGACAAACGCAAGATCTACCACATGCTCTACACCGACGGGGCAAAGGGCGCCACCTACATGAAGCGCTTTTACGTAGACGGTGTTACCCGCGATCGTGAATATGATTTGACGACTGGTAGCAAAGGGTCAAAGGTGATCTATTTTTCAGCCAATCCCAACGGTGAGGCAGAAACCATAACCGTTCATCACCGAGCGATAAAAAACATTCGAAAACTCCGCTTTGATATTGACCTTGGCGAACTGGCCATCAAAGGTCGTGGTGTAAAAGGAAATACGGTAACTAAATATCCCATCCGCAAAGTTGAGCGCAAGGAAAAAGGTAGTTCCACGTTGGCGCCGCGCCGCATTTGGCTAGACGAAACGGTGATGCGATTAAACGGAGAGGCCAGAGGGCGACTATTGGGTCGTTTTTCTGGTGACGATAAAGTTCTGGAAATAAGTGCCAGCGGTAATTACCGATTGTTGCCTTATGATTTTTCCACCCATTTCGAAGAGGATTGGCTCATTATTGATAAATACGATAAGGAAAAAGCCGTTACGGCCATTTACTGGGAGCCGGAAAAAGAGCGTTACTACGTCAAGCGATTTGTGCCTGAAAACGCAGATAAAAAAGAGCTCTTCATCTCCGAGGCCGAAGGTTCGCAACTTGAGTTGGTGAGTTATCACCCGCAGCCATCCGTAAAAATCACTTTCAAAAAAATCAAAGGCAAACAGCCAGAAGATGAAATCATCGACTTGGTGGAATTCATTTCCGTAAAAGGAGAAAAAGCCATGGGCAATCAGTTGACCAAGCACCCCGTGAAGCAACTCACCTTGATTGAGCCGGAGTTGGAAGTTGAGGAAGAAACGATTCAGGAAGGTGAAAATACATCA
>JAIUMB010000130.1 GCA_022565745.1 Cryomorphaceae bacterium
CCAAACCTCCAAACTCCCAAACCTCCAAACCGATACAATCCTAAGGCTTTAATAAATGAAATAATTGGCGTGTACATGCATTCGCAAAACCCCGCTCCCGTGCTCCCGTGCTCCCATGCGCGTGTCAACGCGTCATGCCTAAGGCTTAACAACTCGAATATTGGCTATTAAATACATTCGTAAAACCAAACCTCCAAACTCCCAAACCTCCAAACAGATACAATCCTAAAGCTTTAACAAATCAAATATTGGCCATTACATGCATTCGCAAAACCCTGCTCCCGTGCTCCCGTGCTTCCCCGCATTCTCAGCACATCAGCCGCGAATGGCACGAATGGCTCACCTCCAAACCTCCAAACCTCCCGAACAAAAAACAATTGAGGCAAGAGGCAGGCAAATTTTAGTAATCACACCTATCTTCGTGGTTTCACCAATTGCCTTATCTTTACCCACAAATATGATCCATTATGAGTACACTATTAAAAGGAAAAGTAGGCATCATTTTCGGTGCGTTAGACGAAAACTCCATTGCTTGGAAAGTGGCGGAACAAGCCCATGAGCACGGAGCAAAGTTTGTGTTGACCAATGCCCCCGTAGCCATGCGTATGGGCGCCATACAGCAGTTGGCTGAAAAAACAGGTTCAGAAATCATTCCTGCCGACGCCACGTCTATGGAGGATTTAGAAAACCTTTTTACCAAAGCCGTTGAGATATTGGGCAAGCCCCTCGACTTCGTGCTGCACTCCATAGGCATGTCGGTCAATGTTCGCAAGGGCAAGCACTACACCGACCTCAATCACGACTGGTTGGCCAAAGGTTGGGATGTGTCGGCAGTGAGCTTTCATAAAACACTGCAAACCGCCTACAAGCTCGATGCCATTGCCGAGTGGGGAAGCGTGGTTGCTTTAACCTACATCGCGGCTCAGCGTACTTTTCCCGATTATAACGATATGGCCGACAATAAGGCGTATTTAGAATCCATAGCACGCAGTTTTGGTTACCACTACGGGGTAAAGAAAAACGTGCGCGTCAATACCATTTCACAAAGTCCAACTCCAACTACCGCCGGAAGTGGGGTCAAGGGATTTGATGGATTTATCTCTTATGCCGATGAGTTGTCGCCCTTGGGTAATGCCACAGCCGACGACTGCGCATCTTATGTCATCAGTTTATTCTCCGACCTCACGAGAAAAGTGACCATGCAAAACCTTTTCCACGATGGCGGATTTTCCTCTGTAGGAGTGAGTGACGCCGTGATGGAAGCCTTTATTAAAGGAAAAGAGTGATGATTTAAGATTGGTAGGCGTAGTAGATAAAGTAATATTTTATTTTCACTAGATCGCCAAACTTCGGACTGATAAAGCCTATTGGGGCATCATCAAATATTTTTTTAAAACCTCTCAACGTTGAGAGGTTTTTTTATGCGCGATTATGAAAACTTTTTCATAATATTGACCTTTGTTTAGTTTTGTTGAAGCTGGATATTTAAAAAGGGAAAGCAGGCATATGAGGAAATACTTTACGCTAGGTCTATATTTTTTGGTACAGGTGCTTGTCGCACAGATTTCGGGAACAGTAATAGATATGCGTGACAATCAACCGGCAGTAGGGGCGAACGTGGTGATTAAGCAAACAGGACGCATTATTGACGGCGTTTCTACCGATATTAACGGTAAGTTTAGTCTAAATCCCCGTAACATTACTTATCCGGTTGAATTGGAAGTCAGCTATATGGGAAGTAAAACCCAGGTCATCAAGGTGCTCTCGCCCGGTGCGTTGAATGTGATTCGGTTGGAAGAGGATAAGGCTACCCTTGGAGAGGTAACAGTGGTGGAGCAGCGATTGAGTAAAAAACAAAAAGAAAGCGCTTTATCGGTCGTGGCACTCGACGTAAAGGCCATTAATGAAGCGCCGGCGGCAAGCTTTTACGAAAGTCTAGGGAATTTACAGGGCGTAGACCTCACGAGTGCGAGTATTGGTTTTAAAATCATCAATACCCGAGGATTTAACAGTACATCACCAGTGCGTTCGCTGCAAATTATTGACGGTGTGGACAATCAAGCACCCGGACTAAATTTTTCTCTGGGTAATTTTGTGGGTGCATCTGAGTTGGACTTGGTTAATGTGGACATCATTGCCGGAGCGAGTTCAGCATTTTATGGTCCGGCAGCCTTTAATGGTGTGGTGTCTATGACCACCAAAGATCCGTTCCTCTTTCAAGGAACATCAGCCATGCTCAAGGTGGGAGAGCGTAATTTGCGCGAGTTATCCATTCGCCATGCATGGGCATACAAAGACAAAAAAGGCAAAGACCGATTTGCTTGGAAAATCAACGCCTATTACTTAGAGGCAGACGATTGGGTGGCCGATAATTATGGACCAACCGAAGACAGCCAAGATGGTCCGGAGAATCCCGGTGGATTTGACGCGGTTAACATTTATGGAGACGAAACGGCTTTTTCTAATCCGTCGTTACGCTCGTATCCAGGTTTGGGGAGGTATTATCGCGACGGCATCAGAGAAGTGGATTTGGTGGATTACGACACCAGAAACCTCAAGTTGGCAACGGCTTTCCACTATCGATTAAACAACAATTCCGAGTTGATTTTGGCCAATAATTTTGGATACGGAACAACCGTTTATCAAGGTGATAACCGCTACAGTTTGCGTGATTTGATGTTCTTTCAGAACCGCTTGGAATGGCGAAAGGAGAACAAGTATTTCGTCAGAGCTTACGCAACCAATGAAGACGCGGGAAATACTTACGACGCCTATTTTACCGCGTTAAAAATGCAAGACGCTGTACTGGAGGAACGCTTTTGGGGGTCAACTTACGAAAATCTCTGGCCAAGCAGTGAGGTGCGCCAGTTGCCCGGTTTTCCTACTGCCAATTTCAATAATGAGCGCGAACTCTGGATGAGTCAATATGATGCATTCTTGGCGCAAAACGGAGATGCCCTTGAACAGTTGCACCAACGCACCAGGGACCAAACCAACGCCTTTGGTCTGGGTGAGCTTCGTCCGGGGACGCCATTGTTTGACTCCTTGTTTAACCACTATACCAACTTAGATTTTGCCGATGGCGGTACCAGATTTTTTGATAGGTCGGCTCTCTATCACATTCATGGAGAGTATGTTTTTGACTTTGATGGGGATAGAAGTAAAGTTACGGTAGGGGGAAACGCCCGCTTGTATCGCCCCAATTCACAGGGGTCCATTTTTGAAGATACGGCAGGTATCCGCCTCTCTAATTACGAATACGGAGTCTACGGAGGATATACAAGAAAATTAAAAGGCGAGCTGCTGATTTTTAACGGAACAGTGCGAATGGATAAGAATGAAAACTTTGGTTATTATTTCTCTCCGGCAGTATCCTTGATTTACAACATCGATCATTTGAATACCCTCCGATTTAGTCTGTCATCCGCAGTTCGAAACCCAACACTGCAAGATCAATACTTATATTATAATGTAGGTAGAGCGATTCTTATTGGTAATCTCAACGGTCGAGACTCCCTTGTGCCGGTGGATGACATCACCGATTATCTTGGCAAAACAAGATCCGAACGAGAAGCGCATGAATGGAATTATTATGATGTAGCTCCCGTTCGGCCAGAGCAGGTGCAAACACTAGAGGTGGGATACCGTACAACCTTGTGGAGCAAGCTTTATTTGGACATGAACTACTATTATAGTTTCTATCAAAATTTCATAGGGTTTAATATAGGAGCAGAAATATTTTTAGACAACGAACTGTTTGGCGACCCATTTACCGGTGCGCAGGTGTATAGGGTTGCCGCTAACGCCGAGCAGCAAGTAACCACCCAAGGATTTACTTTTGGATACAATTACTTTTTTGCCAAGAAGTATACCTTCAGCGGAAACTATAGTTGGAATAGATTAAATGCCGGCGCCGACGATCCTATTATCCCTGCTTTTAATACGCCAGAGCATAAATTTAATATTGGCATTAGTGGGTCAGATATTCAGATTAAACGGCTAAAGCACCTCGGTTTTGCCGTTAATTATCGCTGGATTGAAGGGTTTCTCTTTGAGGGCTCTCCGCAGTTTACCGGTTCTATTGACACCTATGATATGGTCGACGCACAGGTCAGTCTTCGCTTGCCTTCTTGGAATAGTGCCATTAAAGTAGGAGGTAATAACGTATTGAATAACATGGCTTTCCAGGTTTTTGGTGGCCCTCGTGTTGGTCGGTTGCTTTACATAAGCTGGCTTTGGGATATGGCAATAAAATAAATGGATGACAGCTTTGTAATGTTAAAAAAAAAGCTTAACTTTGACATAATTTAAATCAAAAGCAATGAAAAAACAACTATTTGTATGTGCCTTGGCAATGACGTCCATGCTGGGGTATTCGCAGACCCGATACGTCGACGAAATATTTACCGATGCAGACATCATAAAGATTGCGGATCAACCTTATGGACTCAATTGGCAAGAGTACGCTCCGGCCAGTATTGGCGGTCCGCAACTGCTGCCAAATTTCATGGATGTTTATTTGCCAAGTCCGGCGGTGGATACAGAAACCAATCGCCCGGTTGTTGTGTATTTTCACACCGGCAGCTTTTTGCCTAAAGGGCTGGCTGGTCCGGTAGGAGAACGTACCGACAGCGCCGCAGTAGAAATTTGTAAGCGATTTGCCAAGCGTGGCTTTGTTGCAATCTCAGCCACTTATCGCGTTGGTTGGTTGGCAAATAGTACCGATTTAGACCAGCGTCGTGGCACCAATCTGCTGGCTGTATACAAGGCCACACAAGATGCTCGTACATTGGTGCGCGCGGTGAGAGCCAATGCGCTTTTAGGAGGTAATCCATTAGGTATTAATGAAGAGAGAATCATCTTAATGGGCCAAGGTTCAGGAGGTTACATCACCTTTGCCGCAGCTACATTAGACAAATACAGTGAAGTGGCAGACTTTGAAAAATTCCAATACGAAGATCCAAGTTCAACCGGGTTGTTTGGCAAGCCAGTAAGCGCAGGTGATCCGTATGTGGATACCGCCGTTGTTGGCGATTGGTGGGGTTTTGGTGGTGAGGTTTGTCTTACCGGCGACACCACAGCCTTGGGTCTTCCAGAAGTAGACATGACCTGTGAAGGTCGGAATTTTGTCAATTTCCCCGGCGTTTCTTCTGATTTTGCGATGGCCATTAATCTTGGTGGAGCACTAGGAGACGAAAGTTGGTTGGAAAAAGGAGATCCAGTCATGGTTTCCGTGCACGTTGTTCAGGACTTTTTTGCGCCTTTTGTTGCGGGCATGGTAAATGTGCCCATCGGACAACAATTCTTTAATGTGGTTGAAGTAGCTGGAAGTATGACGGCCATTACCCGTGCATCACAACTTCGCAATCTCAATGTGTTGCAATTTGATTGGAATGACCCCTTGAGTCTTCAAGCCCGCGATGCATCATACAATCCATTTGGTATTCACCATATCTTACCTTTTGATATTCCCCCGCCAAATCCAGCCGCACCGTTTTTGGTTAATGCCAATCCTTGGGACTGGTGGGATCCGGCAGACCCCAATGGTGCTAACGAAACCAACCCCAATAATGTGGCTCAATCAAAAGCTTACATCGACACCATTTTTGAGTTTGTTATACCGCGTATTAAGCGTGTGCTCGATGCGCCTAATCTCGGTTCAGACGTGATTGAGGTCAATCAGAAAGCCAATAAGATGATGAAGGTGTATCCCAATCCGGCCAGTGACCGTGTGGAGATTTCTCTCGAAGGACAAAATCGTGCGGTTCTGCGTGTAAGCTTAATGGATATGAGTGGTAGAGTGGTGTTGAGTGAAGATGGAAGTCGCACCGCAACACACAACATTAACCTCGGACAATTCCCTAACGGTGCTTACCTTTTACAGGTAGAAACGGATAGAGGCAGTGTGAATGAGCGCATAAATATAGCTAAGTAAAAGAGGTAGATGACGACAGGTAGTAGCTAATAGCCTAAGTCGTTTAAACCTCGATTCGTGGATTTTTGTTCCAGTAATTTACTCATAAAGCCCTGCAAATATCAGCAGGGCTTTTTTTTTAATGCTACATACCAATATCTTTGCAATGCAATATTCGGCCCCGTAGTTCAACGGATAGAATAGAAGTTTCCTAAACTTTAGATCCAGGTTCGATTCCTGGCGGGGCTACAAAGTACTCATTTCGTTTTATTTAAGCCTCTACGTTGTTTACAGCAACCGTTGTTAATTCACATTGCCTAATTTTACAAAAGTTGGGTATATTTACGGAG
>JAIUMB010000131.1 GCA_022565745.1 Cryomorphaceae bacterium
CTCTAAAACAACCTCTTTTCAACAACCCATTAACCAAAATACCTCCCTCAAAAGCGGCTGCAAAAGTATGACGAAAAAACAATACGAAACAAGAAGTTTTTTTATTTTTTTCGCCATCCGTTTTTCAAAACACGTTTGCTCTAAAACGGTTTGCAAATGTACAACCGTGAACAATTATGGACAATAAAAAAATGAATTATTGAAGAAAAACTTTATGGCGTTGACACGCTTACCGGCAACACTTTGCCCTTGAAATACTTATGCCCATTTAGAGCAAACCAACGAACAAATTCAGCCATGTCTTTTGCCGTTAAAGGGGCCTCAAAACCTGGAAATGCTGCCGATAACATCTCTGTTTGCACAGCTCCTAAAGCCAAAATATTGAATACTTGCCCCGTTTGATCACCTAATTCTTCCTGTAACAACTCAAATAAGGTAATCAGTGCGCCTTTGCTACTGCTATAAGCCGATAAGCCTGGAAACTTTACAGTGCCGTTGACTCCTCCCATGCTGCTTATACCTATTATATGTGCACACGACATGATGGGCAAAAGCTTTTGTGTCAATAAAAATGGACCGAATACATTAACTTTATACGACTGCTCTAAATCCTCATAAGAAACTTGTGTAAATGGTTTGTTGACCAAATAACCGGAATTGTGCACCAAAACGTCTACCGAGGAAATCAATTTTGTTACGCCATCAACAGCCTCGATGATGTTTTCCTGATTTGATAAATCACATTTCACCCACTCAACTCTCTGCAAATCTGGATTACCTCTGCTCAACACTATCACAGTATGCCCATCTTTGCTCAGTTGATCTGCTAATGCCCTTCCTATTCCTTTACTCCCTCCTGTAATAATGATGTTTTTTGCTTGCATTACTTCTTGTTAACTGTTATTAATGTATCGTCCACAATTACGCCGTATACTTTTCCTATTAGCGATTCACCTATAAAAGGAGTGTTTTTGCTTTTACTTTGTATGCTTAACTTATTAAAAGTCCACTTTTCTTCAGGTAAAAAGAGTGTGTATTGCGCAGTGTGTCCTTTGTCTACGACAACTTCGGGCAAATTCAAAATACCTCTGGGCATTCTGCTCAAAACATCCACGCGATCCTCCACACTCAATCCTGTTTTGCCTAATAGTCCAAAACAACTCTCCAACCCTATGCTGCCAAACGAGGCCAAAGAGAATTCACATTTCTTCGTTTCTTCAAAATTAGGACGGTGGTCAGAGGAAACAGCGTCGATGATGCCTTTTCGCAATCCTTCTATCAAAGCCAAACGGTCTGCTTCTGTTCGCAATGGTGGATAAAACTTGTAGTTGGCATCGTAATCAACCAAACTTTCGTCGTTCAACACCAAATTGGCTATGTTGACATCCGCCGTTACTTGTAGTCCTTCGTCTTTTGCTCGAGCAATAACCTCCACCGCAGCTGCCGTAGAAATGCCCATAAAATGTATGTGCCCTCCTGCATACTTCAATAGTTGAAGGTCTCTCTCCACCTGCATTACCTCTGCAGTTGACGGCATGCCTTTGAGTCCCAACCTTGTACTGACCTCCCCTTCATGCATTTGTCCCCCTTTTACCATTGAGGGCTCTTGTGCCATTAAAAACAAAGGGGCTGCAAATTGTTGGGTATATTCTAATGCAAGTTTGATAAAACCGGCATTGAGATGGCTTTTCTTGTCGTCGGTAAAACACCTTGCCCCAACCCGATGCATGTCGTACATCTCTGCCAGCTCTTCTCCAGCCATTTGCCGCGACAAAGCGCCTGCAGGATACAAGTAAAACGGCAAATGCTCTGCTTTTTTTCTTACGTACTCCACTTGCGACTTGCTGTCGATGACGGGATTGGTTGACGGCATGAGAACCGCACCGGTAAATCCTCCGGCAATGGCAGCCGCTATACCACTTTCAATGTCTTCGCGCTCCTCTTCCCCGGGATCGGCAAAATCTACATGTAAATCAATCCAACCGGGAGAAATGCATAAACCGTCTTGCGAAACCACTTGATCACCTTCATTGATCTCTAAATTCCCAATGGCACTGATCGCACCATCATCAAATCTAATGTCTACGGTTTTACCGTGATATGGCGACCCGGAGTCAACCACTTTTACCGATTTTATAAAGATTGTCATTTATGTGCGTTTGTATTTCTAAAGCGTTGTTTTATGTCAAAATAAAAATTTTGTTACAGCCACTACAATTGGGCGCTAAGGTAAAAAACGTATCAATACCAACTCAGTGATCAAAAACATTGCTACAAGCAACATCCCCCACCACCAAATAGAAGACCCTCCATCATGTGTCATTATTCCACTCAACTGATATTGGTTTTTTATATCAACTTGCAAGGGCGACGCGCCAAAGGTATCCTCAATTTCTGAGGTACTCATTCTCGGATATCTACTTTCTTGTCGATCAGCATTCAACGAAATGATGTCTACGGTATCAGATCCGGCCATCAGCGGAAAATTACCTGGCTTATTAGGGGTGTTTTGCCTACGCATTTGCATCGTCTGGTTGTCTATCCTCCTCTGTGATGGTAAATGTTCTTTGCCGTCTATCATTATATGAAGCGGTTTACTCTCGTTGACAACGGCATATCGACGTATTACCTCCTCTCCTATTATTCCGTATGGCTGCTGACTCCCTTTTGCGTAAAGCGCAGCATTGTGATATATGGGCAAAAACAATGGGTCGGTAGAAAACGGCTTTAAGGTAGACGCTTGCACAAAAACGCTTTGATTGGCATTAACTCGAAAGATAAATGGTCGACCATCTGCAAAAGTCAGCACCGATGTTAAACCCACTGATGGAAATTGCCAAGATGATTTGATTTCCGGCAACTTTGGACGCTCTTCCCGCTGAGCAAATACGCCGTAAAACAAAGGGTCATCCCAATCAATCTCGGTAACAGGCAAGGCTTCTTCGCGAAAAGACGTTGGCTCCGGAATACCCATAAGTGATAAAAAGCTGCCAACAGACGCACTTATTTTTTCCGGCATCACGAGAAATACACTTGCTCCTGAGGATTGTATGGCATTGGCTAAGCCCTGTGGTATCTCGTTGATGGCATTGAGCACTATTAAATCGGCTTCGCGCAAGACCGATAAGGCCACATTACCCGGCGAAAACACTTTGGTATCAAAGACTTCATCGGCGTACAGTTTATCGAGTGGGCCATCGCTTTCCTGTATGAGTACTACGGGGATATTGTCGCGCAAACGAAAGGAAAAGTATAAATCATCGTCGAAGGTCAAGGGGAAATCGTCTATTCTAACACGCCCGGTGTGAAATCCTTTTTTTCGCAAAAGGGTCGATAAGGTGACGCGCTTGGTTTCTCCAGAAGCCAAGTCCACCCGCTGACCTTCTCTAAAGGAGTCGTTTAATTCCAACTGAACGTGTACGTCTTTGACCTCACTTTCTCCGTGATTGGTCAATACGACCTCTATTTCCAGGGTTTGCCCGGGACGCGTAGGTGGATTGGAAAAGTATAATGTATCGAGTGAAATATTGTCGGGCATTCCCGAGGGACTGGTTTGCACCAAGCGCGCATCAACCGGCCAGTCATCTACGACATTTGCGCCGTCGGACTGAAAATCGGAAAAGACCACCACTTCCGTTGGGTGCGACTCTGTGGCATAACGCAACTTTTCTGCGACTTGATTCCATGTCAAACTCCCGTAGGTCAATCGAACCCCTTGAATGGCTTTAACGGATTCGTCGCGGGTGCGCCAGTTGTATTCACCTGGATTTTCGGTATGTGTGAGGATGCGAAATCTGTAATCGGGCGGGTACGACTGGATGAGATTTAACGCTGCTTCTTGAGCCACCGACCAGGCGGTTTGCTGACCGTCTCCCCCCATCATACTCTGTGAATTGTCGATAAAAATAGCTACGTGTTTGCTTTGCTCAACCGCCATTTTATCGCTGCGAAAAACGGGTTGTGCAAAAGCCAGTATCAGAAACAATAGCGCCAGTAATCTCGAGCTGAGTATTAAAATGTGTTTGAGCTGACGGGTTGCTTTGCGCTCTTGGGTGAGTGCCTGCAACCATTTTACCTGACTAAAATAAAAGGTTTTAAACCGACGAAAGCGAAATAAGTGAATGATCACCGGAATGCTTAACGCAGCGAGTGCCCATAAAACAAGTGGTGATAAAAACTGCATCAATAGTGAAATTTAACCTCTTCTGCGTTGTCGAGTATATAGTTAAAGTCTTCGATGTTGGAATCGTTCAGTCGAAGTTTCCCTTTGAACGTCACCACATCGTCGGTATTGTATTTTCGTTTTGCTTGTTTGATGTTGAGGGTCATTACCGATTCCGGTCCGGCCGCTCCACAGAAAAAGCAAGCGGCAAACGGAAAGGCCGACAAGGCGTAAAGTCCTTCTTCTAAGTCTATGGGAATCACATATCCTTTGATGGCCACATTTTGTCCGTCGAGGGATTTTACCTGAGGCCCAAAGTTGGGAAACAAAAACCAGTCTTGGTATTTCTCCACATACTTTTCGGTAAACTTTACATCGGTGAGTGTTTTCCAAGTAATGACCGTCCCTTCCTGCTGTGCTTGTGCACCGAAGGTGAAACCAAATAAAACAATGGAAACAATGAGGTTACGCATATTCGCTATTTTTTTACTTTGGCATTGTGAAGTGAATAAATGAATCCCATACCCGGATTTCTGTGCATGCGAAATGTTCCGGTTAACACCACGTAGTCATCTACTTTGAAGGTTTGTCTTTTTGATTCAAAAAAGAGTTCTACAACGGTTTCAACCCCGGCTTGTCCGCAAAAAAAGCAGTTGGAAAAAGGATTCATGGACAGTGCGTAGGTGTTTTGTTCCACATCAATTGGGATGATATACCCTGTGATCATTACTTCAGAATGCTCTCTTTCGTAAAGACCTTGATAAAAATCTGGTTGGTAATTCTGTGGATTGTCGAAATCTGTCGCCACTTTGGTAGAAGACAACTCCATCCAAGTGAGTATGTCTTGCGCCACCATTGAACTGCCAAAAAAGATTAGTGGCAGTATGATTCTAAAGACTAATTTCATGTTGTTCAATTCGTTAATACGTATCCAATTATGCGCTTTTACCGCCCAAAACGGTGTGAATTTTCGTTGCATAAGCTTGTATGGCCGGTAAGAGGGCTGCAAAGGCGCCAATCAGAACACTAATGCCTAATAAGACAGTATCTTGCAAATGCCATTCCCAAACGCGCAAACTGTAGCGATAACTTTCTTCGGCCAGTGCCGCTACACCGAGCATGGCGAATCGACTGAGTAACCAGCCCACGACAAATCCCAAGAAAGCCAACATAACGCCTTCGCTGATGACGAGGACAAAGAGGCGTATTCTTGGTGCCCCCATGCTGCGCAACAAAGCCATTTCGTAACGGCGTTCGCGCAGTGAATTGTACAGCGCCACAAAAACACTTATGGCTGAGAGCAACATAATGATGATGGCGAGCCACTGTAGGGTTGAAATACCCACGCCTAAAAGTCCCAACAACCTATTGACTTCAATGGCGGGCAATGCAGCCTGCATATTGGTGTTTTGATTGATGTGGCGTGGCAACTGAAAACGCGCCATTTGTCCGGCAAACTTTACCAGCCCCACCGTAATTTCTAAGTCGTCTTCCGAAATCTCGTGATGATGGTCGTGATCGTGCTTGTGAGAATGATGGTCACAGTTTTCATGATCGTGGTCGTGATCGTGCTCATGTGCATGACCGTTGTGGTCATGATCATGGTCATGGTCATGGTCATGATCGTGATGTGCGTGATCATGGTCATCGTGGTGATCATGATCGTGTGCAGCATGAACAGCCCAAACACTTTCCAATGGCGTCAAGATGAGTTGGTCCAATACCGAACCGGAGGGTTTTAGTATCCCCACCACGACATACTCTTGATCGTCGTGGGTGTGACCACCTTGGTCTTTTAATCCGTGTGTACCTACAAATTTATCGCCTATTTGCAAAGCTGCACGTTCGGCCACTTGCATCCCTATGGTTGCTTCCAATACGTTATCGAAAATATCGCCTTGGGCTATTTCTCCGCCAAAGTGATCGATGTATGCCGGTGTGGTTCCAATGATTCTGTATCCGTTGTAGTTGTCGCCCATCGACAAAGGAATGATCTCTTTAATCAATGGATTTTTTTCTAGCTGACGAACCTCAGAAAGCGGGATGTTACCGGTTGGTGCATCGATGTGATAAATGCCGGAAAGTA
>JAIUMB010000132.1 GCA_022565745.1 Cryomorphaceae bacterium
AAAAAAAACGCGAACTTTTCGCTCGCGTTTTTACATCAAAGTAAACCCTAGTTACCACTCAAAGGCAAAGAACCCTCTCCTACCGTCTTGGTATCGTCCTTCGATCATTACCCCTTGACCTTTTTTCAAATCTTTGAGAATGGATTTTAATTCATCAACGGTACTTACCGGCTTGCGTTCTACGTGGGTGATGATAAACCCTTCTGGGACTCCTTCACGCATGAGCTTTCCACTGCGCAATTCCGTTATTTTCAATCCACCTTTAACATTTAGACGTTCCTTGTCGTCCTTTTCTATTTCTTGAAATTCGGCACCAAGCCCCAACTCGGAGGCGATCACATCCTTTTCCAGCACATCGGTTGTCCCTTCTTCATTGCGAAGGATCAAATCATACTGCTTGCTTTTTCCCTTGCGCAACACTTCAACAGTTACTGAGTCTCCCGGGCGTTTGCGACCTATGCGCTCTTGCAGTTGAGAAGGTGTGCGTACGTCGTAGCCATCTACCGAAACAATGACGTCGTCTTCTTTTAAACCGGCTTCTTCGGCGGCTCCACCCTTCGACAAACCAGTAACCAGCACGCCATTTCGGTTTTCTAGTTTTAATTCCCGGGCTTTTGTTTGCGACAATTCAGCAATTTGCACACCGATAAATGCGCGCTGCACAACACCAAACTCCACAATATCTTCCATAACCTTCTTCACAATATTACTGGGAATGGCAAATGAGTAACCTTCAAAACTGCCGGAACGTGAAGAAATGGCAGTATTTATACCAATGAGTTCTCCTCGTGTATTGACCAAGGCACCGCCTGAATTACCGGGATTTACCGCTGCATCGGTTTGAATAAACGCTTCAATGGCCGTATTGGCCCCTTGAAGGTGACGGTTGATGATATTGATTGAACGGCCTTTGGCACTGATGATACCGTGCGTTACCGTATTGGTCAAGTTAAAGGGATTGCCCAAAGCCAATACCCACTCCCCTACACGTACCGCGTCTGAATTGGCAAATATGGCCGGGGTTAAATCCGTATAATCCACCTTAATCAGTGCTAAATCGGTAGATGGATCTGTTCCTACTACGCGTGCGGGGAGCTCTTTTCCGTCGTTGAGCACCACTTCAATTTCTGCCGCATTGGCAATAACGTGATTGTTTGTTACAATATATCCGTCCGGACTTACAATCACCCCTGATCCGGTTCCTCGCTGAATCTGTGGTCGTTGAGGCTGAGGACCAAAAAAGAACTCTTCAATGGGGTTCATTGGCCGTCTGCGGGTTGGGGTTGCTGTTTTTACGTGAACCACTGTTGGTAAGGCAAATTCTGCTGCGTCGACAAAATTTACGCCTTCCGCAACTGCGGTGCCAGATGCCAATCGTACCCAGCTCGAAGGTTCCTCTTTAATGATGGTCACTTCGGGTTTTTCAAAGAACAACTTATAACCAATTAAGGTGACTGCACCGGTAATGACCGCAGTAACAACTGAAAATAAAATACGCTTTGTCATAATTATTGAATATTAATGTCATTAAAAATATTAGGTTTAAAAATGTTGCTTTTCGAGCAGCTCGATTTGTCACATTTTAAAACTCAGCCAAATTTATTCGAAAATTATTCCAATTTAAGAATTCAAATATGAAAGACACTGCTTTTAACAGAGGTTTAACCGCTTTAACGAGTAATTTTACATCCTATAAATGAACAAATAAATTCACTTTATCATGACCTTACAGTTCGTGAAATACCACGGCACTGGCAATGATTTCATCATCATTGATAACAGAGACAAAAACATTAGACACGCTAATAGCGAGTGGATTAAGAAAATGTGTCACCGACGTTTTGGCATTGGTGCCGATGGTCTTATGTTATTGGAAAATCACAGCGATGCTGACTTTGAAATGGTTTACTTTAACAGCGATGGAGGCCTAAGTTCTATGTGTGGAAACGGAGGTCGCTGCATCGTTCACTTTGCACATCTATTGGGCATCATTGGAAGCACCACCACCTTCAAAGCTCCAGACGGTATGCATCGTGCAGAAATCACCAATGATGAAGAGGTGAAGCTTCAAATGAACAAAGCTGATATTCCTAAAGTTGTGTCTCCTGGTTATGAGTTGGACACGGGCTCTCCTCATTTGGTGGTGAAAGAACGAAATGTTGCGGAAATCAACGTGCGTGAAAAAGGGAGAAAATTTCGCAATGAACCGGCTTACATTGAGCAAGGCATCAATGTGAATTTTATGCAGCGTGCAGATGATGGGGTCTTAAATGTTCGCACTTATGAACGAGGGGTAGAAGACGAAACCTACAGTTGTGGAACCGGGGTAACGGCGTGCGCTATTACAGCAGCCTTTTTAGATAATAAAAACCAAGCGGAATACACCATCCATACCTTAGGGGGCACACTGAGTGTTTCTCTTGAGCGAAAAAACACCAAGTATATAAATATTTGGCTTAAAGGACCTGCTACGTGGGTTTTCAAGGGCAGCGTAGATTATTATGATGAAGGGTAGCATTCTAAAATGGGTGACAACGGCAGGGTTTGTTTTATGCATTGTGCTGCTGGCAACCGTTTGTCAAAACCCCAAAAACGAAATGGATAACGGCAATGACTCATTGCCTTTTTGGGCGCACGGCGATAGTTTGCACTATGTAGGCATTGAAACGTGTAAAAGCTGTCATGCCGACATATACGAAACCTATATTCAAACGGGAATGGGCCAATCCTACGAGCACGCCCACCCCGGTAAGAGCAAAGCCAACTTTCACAATCACCCCCCGGTGTATGATGAAATCAACAATTTTTACTATCACGCGGTGTGGAAAAATGAGGCGTTGTTTGTCATTGAGTATCGCTTAAACAGTAGTGAGGACACCATACACAAACTGGAACGTCGGGTTGATGACATCATTGGCTCCGGACAGCATACCAACTCACATATTTTTGCCATTAATAACCATTATTTCCAAGCGCCCATTACTTGGTATGTACAAAAAGACAAGCCCGACTTGCCGCCCGGTTACGAAGATGGTGCCAATAGCCGCTTTTCACGAATCATCGGACTTGAGTGTATGAGCTGTCACAACGCCATGCCTACTGAATTTGTCATGGGCTCAGAAAATAAATTCAAAAGCGTTCCTCAAGGCATCGACTGCGAACGCTGTCACGGCCCGGGCAGTGCACACGTGGCCAAAATTGGTCGAGGAGACATTACCGACACGTCACAGTACGCCGATTATAGCATTATCAATCCGGCCAGACTAACCGCTCAACTGCGCTTTGAGCTTTGCTCACGTTGTCACTTACAAGGCAACGCTGTTCTCAAAGAAGGCAAGTCCTTTTTTGATTTCATCCCCGGCATGCACCTCAAGGACGTTATGGATGTTTACACACCGAGATACGAAGGCGACTCCTCTTCCTTTATCATGGCCTCACATGTGGATCGATTTAAAATGAGCAAGTGCTACCAAAGCGCCCCTGAGGAGTACGTGTGTACCTCGTGCCACAATCCACACAAAAGCGTGAAAATAACCGGTAGTGATGCTTTCAACAATACTTGTAAAAACTGTCACGGAACTAGCGGAGATGTGTGTACGGAAGACGCTAGAAAGCGAAAGGCCGTTGACAACAACTGCGTGGATTGTCACATGCCAAGTTCTGGCTCTAGTGACATTCCACACGTATTTGTACACGACCACTACGTTCGAAAAGACTACAGCGATACCATTACAAAAAACAAGTCCAGTCAGGTGTTTGCCGGTTTGGTGGCCATCAACAACCCTACGCCCGACCTGCGCAGCAAAATCAACGCCTACCTTCAGCAATATGAGCGCTTTGACAACTGGCCCTTTCTTTTGGACTCCGCATTTTTACTGCTTCGTAGCGCCGGTAAAGATACCTTTCCACACGAATGGATTCAATATCACCATTTACTCAACAACCACCGCGCCGTCATTGAATACCAACAATCTCATTTTTACAATGCCATAAATTTGCTAAACAAACAAGACTACAGCAACAGAGATGCTTGGACGGCGTACCGATTGGCCGAAGCGTATAACCAAGTTCAACAGATGGATCCGGCGCATATATTCATTGATAAAGCCATTAAACTGGCGCCTCATCACCCAGATTTTCTCCAAAAGGCGGCCATTATAGACATCAAGCTAAAGCGATTTGAAAGTGCCGGCGCTATTTATCAACGACTAATTGAACTTCAACCCCTTGATCCCGTTGTTTGGAATAACTTGGGATACCTCTACCAGCTGCAAGGACAGTCGCAAAGTGCCATTGGCGCGTATACTAAAGCCATAGATGTTGACCCTGACTACATGCCCGCGTATGTAAAAATTGCCGGGTTACATTTTCAAGACAAGAATTACAAAGATGCGGTTGACATTCTCAAAAAAGCCATGGAAATGGACCCCAACAACCCCGAACTGAAAGACCAAGTGACATACCTTTTATCGTTGGTTAAAGAAACCAACGCCAAAAAATAGAACCGATTGAAAGATTAAAACCCATGAAAAATATTTTTCGCATACTGATAGGATTTATAGTGGTAGGTGCTGTATTACTCGGTGCCGTGTTAGGGTGGTTCTATTTTCAAGTATGGAAAAAGCCCTTCTTATCGGAAAAGCAAAGTAAGGAAGTCTTGATTCCCACCGGAAGCACCTATCAAGATCTCATGAATCAAGTTTCTGAGTGGGAAACACGCGCCGATACAGCCGTGTTTGGACTGTTTGCGCAAAGAAAAAATTTGCACAACAACATCAAACCAGGTAGGTACATCATTCCCGCGCATTACACCATCAACGAAGTCATCAACCTTTTGCGCAGTGGCAACCAAACCCCCGTTCGTGTAACGTTTAATCACGTCAACACCAAGGAAGAGCTGGCGGGAAAAATTGCGCGACAAATAGAACCCGACAGCATGTCTATTCTCCGGGAAATCAACAACGCCAACCGCAGTTGGCCCGATAAAATCAACAAGCAAAACAACCGTGCTGTCTTTATTCCCAACACCTACGAATTTTATTGGAACACCTCCGCCGACAAATGGGTAGAACGTATGATCGTTGAATACCACTCCTTTTGGACCGATGAGAGGAGGAAAAAAGCCAAAGCCATCAATTTATGTCCGCACCGAGTAAGCATACTGGCCTCCATCGTAGAACGCGAAACCATTAAAAGCGAAGAAATGGCTAAAGTAGCGGGCTTATATATCAATCGATTGAGAGACAAGTGGAAGTTACAATCCGACCCCACGGTGATATTTGCCATCCAGCAATCTGACCCAAATTTTAGTCCCCGACGAGTGCTTTACGAAGACCTCACTTTTGATTCACCCTACAACACCTATCTTTACAGCGGTTTACCGCCAGGGCCCATTGGATTCCCCAGCATTACCGCCATCGAGGCCGTGCTCAATGCCGAGGAGCACGATTATTACTATATGTGTGCCAACCCCGATGTGCCCGGTTATCACAGTTTTGCCCGAAACAATCGCGAACACGAAATCAATAAGCAACGCTACGTGCAATGGTTACAAAAACAAGGTATACGACGTTAATTTTACTCGTTTTTGCACAATTTACAATCCATGGACAAACATCGTTTTCCGAACGGTTTCTCACCCCATCGGATACACTTAACAAGCCACGTCTAAACACTTTAGTCATAGGATCTACCGCTGCAAGCACAATTACACTTGCCGGATTATATCAGCTCTGGTATGCCGATTACCCGCAGACCTCTTTTCAGTTCAACAACGATAACCGCGATTGGCTGGGCATGGATAAACTCGGACATGCAACCACCGCCTACTATACGGCCGTTACCGGGATAAGAGCCATGCGCTGGGCTGGTGTCGACAATAAAAAAGCCATTTGGTACGGTGCGTTGCCCGGCTGGTTGTTTTTAACTGCCGTAGAAATTTTTGACGGATTCAGCGAACAGTGGGGGTTTTCCACCGGCGACTTCATCGCCAATACCGCCGGTTCTGCCTTGGCTATGAGTCAAGAAGCTCTCTGGCAAGAGCAGAAAATCATGCTCAAATTTTCCTTTCACGAAAGTCCGTACCGCCAACTCCGTCCTGAGATGCTCGGAGAGACGCTATGGTCTTCATGGTTAAAAGACTACAACGGACAAACCTATTGGCTTTCATTCAGTCCCGGCAGTTTTGGCGTAGACATATGGCCAACATGGCTGTGTTTATCCGCCGGCTACAGCGGTCGAGG
>JAIUMB010000133.1 GCA_022565745.1 Cryomorphaceae bacterium
CTTAGGCATGTATGGTGATATTAGCCGGATGGTTTGGTCGGAGCTCGGGAGTCGGGGGTCGGTTTTGCGGATGCATATAAATTGCCAATATTCTATTTATTGTAGCCTTAGGCATGTATAGAAAACTCAAAGGCCTTTATTATTAGCACATTGCAAAGTTTGAGTGCCGTAGGCACGACTCAAATAATTGCTCCGTGCTTTAGCGCGGAGATCAAATGCGAAGATTTATTTAATAATGATTTTTATATTCGCCAAACCCGCCGATATTCACCCATCGTAAAACCCGACCCCCGACCTCAGACCTCCGACCGATTTAATATATTGGCCAATAAAAAAACGAATCCGCCTATACTGCCATTCGTAAATCCACGCTCCCGTGCCACCCCGCAAACAATACCTAACCATTAAATAAATAAACCTTGATCGCCACCGCTATAGTCACCGTTATAATCATCGCCTTACTCCTTTGGGATAGGTTTGAAGCATCGCTTGTGTTTATGGGCGGGGCGGTAGCCATGGTGTTGCTGGGGGCAGTGCGTGTGGAAGACTTTTTACAGAGTTTTTCCAATAAAGCCGTCATCACCATCTTTTTGCTCATTTATCTGACGGCCACCATTCATGAGCACTTTCCGCTGATGGCCAAGCTCGACAAGGCCTTTGGCAAGTCCAAATCACCAAGAGCATTTATATTTAAAATGACATCTAGTGTATCGCTGTTTTCCTCAGTGATGAACAATACGCCCATTGTGGCGCTGTTTATTCCCTACGTGTATCAGTGGGGGAAGAAGAACAATGTGGCGCCCTCGCGATTGTTGATTCCGCTGTCTTATGCAGCCATATTTGGCGGTATGATTACGGTTATTGGTACGTCCACCAATTTGGTGCTCAATGGTTTTTTATTGTCGCGCGACCAAGCACCGTTGGCGTTTGTTCATTTCTTAATCCCCGGATTGGTGGTCACCGCAGCCGGTGTGTTGTTTCTAACGCTTTTCTTTCGTCGCTTATTACCCGAACACAAGGTCAACGATGATACGAAGGAAATTTTACGGGAGTATCTGGCCGAGACCAAGTTGCAAGCCGATTCGGAATTGGTGGGGAAAACGGTCAGTGAGGCCGGATTGCGGAATCTCGATGGGGTGTATTTAGCAGAAGTATACCAAGATGGTAAATTGTTGCCAGCTGTATCGCCGGAAACCATGCTTCGAGCCAATGACCGCTTATATTTTGCCGGAGACACCGACCGGGTTGTAGATGTTATTTCAAAATTTCCGGGTATTGTATGGCCCAAACTAGACAGTTTAAGCATTGATGATCAAGCAAGGGTGATCGAGGTGGTGGTTCCAGGTAATTCCTTTCTCATAGGAAAAACACCCAAGCAAATGGGGTTTCGCGAACGCTATGATGCTGCCGTTGTGGGCATTCACCGCCAAGGTGAGCGGGTGAGAGGTAAGCTCGGAGAAATTGAACTAAAAGCCGGGGATTTACTCTTGCTAACAGTGGGGCACAATTTTGAAAAGCGACTTAAGCAAGGTAAGGATATGTACCCCTTACAATCCATTCAAGACATTGCGCCAAAGGGACAAAAATCAGTGTTATTTTTGGTGATATTGGCCGTTCTTATCGGACTAAGCATGGCAGGTGTTATCAAGTTTTTTATGGCCTTAATCTTGGCTTTAGGGGCTTCTGTTATCTTGCGGTTGTTTAATTCAGAAGACATCAAACAAAACACCGATTTAAATCTGTTTTTCATTCTTGGTGGGGCCATTACGGTAGGGAAGGGCATCATTGATTCCGGCGTGGCCGATGTCATATCTCAGCCCCTGATGCAGGTGATGGAAGGCTGGTCGCCCATGTCGATATTGATTGTGCTTTATCTGATGACCATATTTTTCACGTCTTTTGTGACCAACGTCGCCTCGGTAGCCATTGTTTTTCCGTTGGCTTACACCCTTGTGCAACATACCGGCATCAATCCTACAGCCGTCTATTTGGTCTTGGCCTTTGGGGCCTCCGCGGCCTTTCTTACGCCAATTAGTTATCAAACCAACATCATGGTTTATGGTCCGGGAAAATATGTTCTGAAAGATTTTCTGAAAATTGGTATACCTTTTACCTTTGTCTACTCCATTGTGGCTTTAACCACCATATTTTTAATTCATGGCATCTGATCCCAACATCATTCCCCACGACCACCAAATCACCCGTGATATGCGCAATAAGCGCCATGGTCACACCTCAAAAGTCATTTGGTTTACGGGTCTTTCTGGTTCTGGGAAAAGCACACTGGCTAGTGCCTTAGAGGTTGTTTTGCATGAAAAAGGCGTGCACACCTACATTCTCGATGGCGACAATATTCGTAGTGGCCTCAACAAGGATTTGGATTTTAGCGAGCAGGGTCGAAGAGAAAATATTCGACGAATAGGAGAGGTGGCCAACCTTTTTATAGATGCCGGAGTGGTTGTGCTTAGCGCGTTTATTTCACCTTTTGAAGAAGACCGTCGCAAAGTGCGAGAGATTGTAGGTGAAAATAATTTCATTGAGATTTTTGTCGACTGTCCATTGGATATCTGCGAACAACGCGATGTGAAGGGATTATACAAGAAGGCACGTGCCGGACTTATCAAGAACTTCACCGGAATTGATTCGCCATTTGAGCAACCAAAACACCCAGACATACATGTCAACACCCATACCCATTCAATCGCCCAATGCCTTGAAACCCTTGTTCAAAACATCAACCTTCAGCTAAACTCAACAACACAGTCAATCAACATTTAACAACCATTTTACATTTTACATTTTACATTAACTCCCTCCAGTCGTTGAGCTCCGCTGCGCTCCGGTTCTTCATTTTACATTCTTCATTAACTCCCTCCAGTCGTTGAGCTCCGCTGCGCTCCGGTTCTTCATTCTTCATTTTTCATTTTTCATTTTTCATTTTTCATTCTTCATTCCCCATTCCCCATTCCCCATGTCATACACTCTAACACATCTCAAACAACTCGAATCTGAAGCCATTTTTATCCTTCGAGAAGTCGCATCTCAGTTTCAAAACCCTGTCATTTTATTTTCCGGCGGCAAGGATTCCATCGTGGTCACACATTTGGCGCGTAAGGCCTTTCATCCGGCGAAAATTCCCTTTCCACTGCTTCACGTGGACACCGGTCATAACTTTCCTGAGACCATGCAATTCCGCAACGAATTAGTAAAAGAGTTGGGCGTTAACTTACTGGTAGGCTCTGTGCAAGAGAGTATTGATAACGGTATGGTTCAAGAGGAAAAAGGAATGTTTGCCAGTCGAAACGCGCTGCAAACCGTCACCTTACTGGATGCCATCGAGCGTCATCAGATTGATGCAGCCATTGGTGGTGCCAGACGGGATGAAGAAAAGGCAAGAGCAAAGGAGCGGTTCTTTTCTCATCGCGATGAATTTGGACAATGGGACCCCAAGAACCAGCGACCGGAGTTGTGGAACATTTTTAATGGCAAGTACCAACAAGGTGAACACTTCCGCGTATTCCCCATTTCCAACTGGACCGAAATGGACGTTTGGCAATATATATTGGCTGAGAACTTAGCGATACCTTCTCTTTATTTTGCGCATGAGCGAGAAGTCATATGGCGTAACAACTCATGGATACCCGTCTCAGAACACATCAGCATACGTGAAAACGAAAAAGTTGAAGTCAAAACACTCCGCTTCCGTACTTTGGGCGACATCACCATTACGGGAGGCATAGAATCCGAAGCCGATACCCTTGATAAAATTGTCGAAGAAGTCGCCGCTTCCCGCCAAACCGAACGCGGTAATCGCGCCGATGATAAGCGAGGGGAGACGGCGATGGAGGATAGGAAGAAGGAGGGGTATTTTTAATGTAGGATTTAAGATGTAAGATGTAAGATGTAGGATGTAAGATGTAGGATGTAAGATGTAGGACTGGATTAGGGGGGTGGTTTTTTTGTAAAAATATAATTACATTTTTTATATTTGCAAAAATTTGTAAATATGAAAAATGTAATAGTTGAAAAGACATTTAATTTCTCAGTTAGAATCATGGCACTCACAAAGCATTTAAGGGATCACGAAAGAGAATTTGATTTATCTCGTCAACTTTTTAAATCAGCTACTTCCGTAGGTGCAAACGTCAATGAAGCACAAAGCGCAGCTTCGAAACGTGATTTTATCAATAAAATCAATATTGCCTTGAAAGAAGCGAATGAAACGAAATACTGGTTAGAACTGGTTAAGTCCTCTCATATCAAAACAGATAATACCATCGCTGAGCTCATTTCTGAAGTTTCTGAGATCCGCAACATACTTACAAGAATCATTCTTTCTGCAAAAGAGAACATGAAAACTTAACCTCAACTCTCACTTTACATTCTACATTTTTCACTCTACATTCTACATTCTACATTCTACATTCTACATTCTACATTCTACATTTTACATTTTACATTTTATATTTTATATTTTTGAATTTTCTCACACTCTAAAAATCAACACATGAGTTACTTAAATATGGAACTCCTCCGTTTCACCACCGCCGGCTCAGTAGACGACGGTAAATCAACCCTTATTGGTCGATTACTTTACGATTCTAAATCCATTTTCGAAGATCAGATGGAGGCGGTTGAGAAATCCAGTAAGAAAAAAGGACTAGATCACACAGATTTGGCATTATTCACGGATGGTTTAAAAGATGAGCGCGAGCAGGGCATCACTATAGATGTTGCGTATCGATATTTTGCCACACCAAAACGAAAGTTTATTATAGCCGATACACCTGGTCATATTCAGTATACGCGCAATATGGTGACGGGGGCGAGTACGGCCAATCTTGCTTTAATTTTGGTGGATGCCAGAAAAGGTGTGATTGAACAAACCAAGCGCCACGCTTTTCTTGCATCGCTTTTGCAAATCCCACATATTGTGGTTTGCGTTAATAAGATGGATTTGGAAAACTACAGTGAAGAATCATTTAACAAAGTCGTATCAGACTTTAAATCGTTTTCCACCAAGTTAGATATACACGACGTCCGCTTCGTGCCCATTTCCGCGCTTCATGGCGACAACGTGGTTAACCGCAGCACCAACATGCCGTGGTATGAGGGTGGCACGTTGCTCAATACCTTAGAAACCATTCACATTGGCTCCGATGAGAACCACATCGACTGTCGATTCCCCGTGCAAACCGTAATTCGTCCGCACAGCGATGAACATCACGACTACCGCGGTTACGCCGGTCGCATAGCCGGGGGTGTGTTTAAGCCCGGCGATGAAGTCATGGTTTTACCCTCTGGATTTAAGAGCAAAATAGCCGCCATAGACACCTACGATGGCCATATTGAGGAAGCATTTGCGCCCATGTCGGTCAACATCTTATTGGAGGATGACATCGACATCAGTCGGGGCGATATGATCGTGCGCCCAAACAACCAACCCAAAGTTACCCAAGACCTCGAGTTTATGATGTGCTGGTTCAACCAACAGGGCCCCAAGCCCAGAGGCAAGTACACCATTCGTCACACCTCCAACGAAGCCCGCTGCATGATTACTGAAATCGCATATAAGTTGGACATCAACACCCTGCACCGTATCGAGGATGACTTAAACATTGGCATGAATGACATTGCACGTGTTAAGGTTCGTACCACAAAACCCTTATTTGTGGATTCATACAGAAGGAATCGGCACACCGGCAGCATCATACTCGTCGATGAAGCCACGAATGAAACCGTAGCGGCGGGGATGGTAATTTAACGCTTCGCGCAGGGGTTGCTGTCGCAAGCACGGGATGCTGGCGCATGCATGGAGTACTGCGTACGCATGGGCTGCTATGCAGGCATGGGGCGCTGCGCGCGCATGGGTTTGCGGATGAATGTACACCCCAATATTTAATTTGTTAAAGCCTTAGGCTTGTATCATCTGTTTGGAGGTTTGGAGGTTTGTTTTGCGGATGGATATACACGCCAATATTCGATTTGTTAAAGCCTTAGGCTTTTATAGAAAACGAAAAGGCCTGTATTATTAGCACATTGCAAAGTTTGAGTGCCGTAGGCACGACTCAAATAATTGCTCCGTGCTTTAGCGCGGAGATCCAATGCGAAGACTTATTAATAATGATTTTCATATTCGCC
>JAIUMB010000134.1 GCA_022565745.1 Cryomorphaceae bacterium
GGCTATAACAATTCAAATATTGGCTTTTATATGCATTCGCAAACCCGACCTCCGACCCCCGACCTCCGACTATACCATCCGGCCAATATTGCCATAAGTGAACCCATGCGCGCGGAGCGCCCCATGCGTGCATCAGCACCCCATGCTTCCATGCTAGCAAAGCATTCGCAACCCAGACCTCCGACTAATCCATCCGTGCCTCCGTGCCTCCGTGCTCCTCTGCGTGCATCAGCACCCCATGCCTGCGTCAGCAGAAACCTTACATAAGCTTCTTCTGTGCGACTTGTACGATTTTGTGATTGCTTTTGTTGCGTATGAAAGCAACGATGTAAACGTTACTGGGTTCAATATCGCTGCCCAGTTGGTCACTATTGTTATAGTTTTCAATGGTGCCTCTGGCCCATACGTTTGTGCCTATATCGTCTCCAAGATGATGGGTGATTGATTGGCGAAACATGTAATTGTGAACATACTCCTCATCAATATCATAGCTGGGTAATATCTGCGGAGCAATGATGTTGTTTTCAATCACAAATACGGAGAGCAAAACCTCTTCAGAGTAATTCTCCAAAGCTTCAATGTCGACGTCAACCTTAGCGTTTCGCGATGAATTGCTCCATTCGGTTTCAATTCGAATGTCAAACAAAGGGTCATTGTTTAATTCAGACTGTACGTGGGAAGCCCATCCTCCGTGTTGTTTCATGTGACCGGTTCCGTTACTGGTGTAGTTTAAACGGTTGACCATGCCTATGGGAATACCAAAAAAGCGATAAAAATTAAAAATGGATGTGCCTTCTGGAGTTCGCCAATCTTGAGGTAGATTATTCGTAGGGCCAGCAAAATTGTCTAAAACGTGATAACTCACTATAACAATTTTTTCCCCAAAACTATTTTTGATTTGTGTAGAGGAGCCTTCGGCATTAGGACAGTTGTTGCAACGGTGTCCGGTAAACTTTTCAATCAATACACGCTGAACAGCTTCTTCGGTTTCTCCACCACCACCTCCTGTGCCTCCATTGCCACCTTGTCTTATAGGTTCATCAATATAGTCGCAAGAAGAAATAAACAATACACCAAAAACCAATAAGAGGTAGGTAAAAAATTGCTTTCTCATGAGGTAATCAAATAGGAGGGTGTCAACCATTAATGGCGCTAATTTACAAAAAATATCAATTCAAACCTCGAATAAACTGAGAATATGTTCTTGATATTTGCTGAAATTCAGGGTCGTGCTTGGCAAAAAAAGCGTTTAGTTTTGGTCTTCGACGGGTTTCAGCGGGTTCAGAGGCCCATATAATAATGGCGCGTTCTACCAATTTTTGAAACTTGGGGTTGCTGTGGTCAACCACATAAACTTGACTTAAGTAACCCAAAGCCTCGTGGTGATTGTTGTCGCGTAAACGAAGATCGGCCATGTTTAAAAGTGATGCAGTAAAGTGCGGAGAATAACGCAGTGTTTGAAGGTAAAAGGCTTCAGCGCGTTGCAAGAAATCATCGTGGCGATCAATACCAGGCAAGCGATTGATTAACGATTGGCGTTCGTTTAAATTTAAATTGTCGTTGCACATGCGAAAAAAATCTCCCATTTGCTGCAAGGTAGGTAGATTATGCGGGGTAACGGCCAATGCCTCTGAAAAGGCTTCGTAGGCTTGGGGCAACTGTTTTTGCGAGAAAAATGCCAATCCTTGGTAATAATACAAACTGTTGGCCACGCGGTCGAGGTTGTAGTACGGGTTTAAAGTTTCGTCTACAGCAGCGATGAGTTGTCCGGGGTTTCGACGTTCATGTGCCAATATCACACTGCTTAAATGAGCATCGCCTTGCAAACGGTGATAACCAATATAGGTGCTCGCCACCATAACCGCCATCAATCCATAGGCGAAGATAGACCGTTGGTTGAGTTTGAGATTGACACCTGAGGTGCTGCGAAGAAAATACCCGGCTAAGAACAACATCAAAAACAGGTGTTCGGGGCGTTCCAGAGGAAAGTCAAAAAAGCTAAATATGAGATATCCGAGCCATGCGAAAATAGCTGCTAAATGAAAGTGAAAATGAAGGGTGTCTTTTGGTCTGTAAAAAAAAGCAGCAATGGTTGTCAGTAAGAGAAATCCCCAATACCCTAAGGCACCTATCCAGCCCGATTCTGACAGTACCCAGAGGTAGTCGTTGTGTGGGCGAAGCAGTTGTGTTTTGCCCTGTTCTACCGAGTGGTTAACACCCTCTAAACCTTGCGTAGGTAGTTCAATCTTCCACATGCCGGGACCAACACCATTGGGGTTTTCTTGCCACATGTTGATCGATTTTTGCCAGAATGCAACGCGGTGACTGAGATTGGTGGCGTCTGCAGCTTCGTTGATGTTCAGGGCGTATAGGGCCAAAATACTCAATGGAATACCAATGATGGGTAAGAGGAGGAGCTTTGACACCGGCAGTTCGTTCTTTTTTGCGTGAAAATAGTAAAGCATCAATACGATGGGAACGGCGATCATAACCCCAATCCACAATGAACGTGTGCGCAGTGCTACCACACAAATCAACGCGAGTATGGCACTGATGAAAAACAGTTTACGGAGTAGGCTGTTCTTGTCGTATCGCGCGGCGAACAACAAAAAGCCACTGCCTACAAACAACAGCATGGTCAGCATGTTTTTGTGTCCACCCAACCCTTGAATTTTATAGAGATTCTCTGATAGCGAACCCCCAAGCGCGTATTTTAGTAAGGGGAAAATGGCTGAGAGCAAGACGATGATAAAGGCAAAACCCATCCAGCGGCCTAAGGTTGTTCTATCCAACTCGTCTCTTCTCCAAAGTGCGGCAATGGTTAATGCGGCAATGGTCACACCGGCATATTTCCAAAATACAGACAGCGCCTCTGGTGAATTGACAGCTTGAATGGCGAGGGGCAGTTGCCACAGCAGCCAAATGATTAGGCCAATCCAAGCCCAGCTGAACCCGCGGATTTCTTTTCTAAAGTAAAATGCGATAACCGAAGCGCCAACGGTAATGGTGAGCCACTTTACAGCCAGCGACGGATCAGGAAAGTCGGGTGTGTAAACCAACAAGATGGCTATAAAGAAAACACCTATAAGTTGTGAAATCCGCTGGGGCATGACAAACGATGTTAAGAGCTTAAATCACCGGCCATTTCTACCAACTCGGCCAAGTCGAGCACCTTGATACTGCCTTCTTTTTCTTTGTTTTTCACCCCATCGCTCATCATGGTATTGCAAAATGGACAAGCGGCGGCAATGATTTCCGGCTGGGTTTCCAGTGCTTCTTCCGTGCGTTCAATGTTGATGTCTTTGTTGCCTTTTTCCGGTTCTTTAAACATCTGCGCTCCACCGGCGCCACAGCATAAGCCTTTGGACTTACAACGACGCATTTCTACAAATTCTGCTTCGATGGTTTCAATGAGTTTGCGCGGTGCCTCGTACTCGCCGTTGGCCCGACCGAGGTAACAGGGGTCGTGAAAGGTGATGCGTTTTCCCTTGAGTTTACCGCCTTCAATTTTCAGCTTACCGCTTTCCAGAAGTTCTTTGAGATATTGCGTATGGTGCATCACTTCATAGTTGCCACCAAGTGCCGGATATTCGTTTTTTAGGGTATTAAAACAGTGTGGACAAGTGGTTACAATCTTTTTGATTTCGTAGCCATTGAGCACTTCAATATTGGTCATGGCTTGCATTTGAAAGAGAAATTCGTTGCCTGCACGTTTGGCGGGGTCACCGGTACAGCTTTCTTCTTTTCCAAGTATGGCAACATTCACACCGGCTTGCAGCAATATGCGTGCAAAGGCTTTGGTGATTTTTTTGGCACGATCGTCAAAACTGCCGGCGCATCCCACCCAAAATAACACTTCGGGTTGTTTGCCTTGGGCCATCATATCGGCCATGCTGGGTATGGATTGTTGACTCATTCTAATTGTTTTTAAGGCTTTTTATAAAAAATGCCGTCTTTTTTTAATGCAATAAACCGACGGTTTCCATTGGGTTGAAAAATAAATATTTCAATGTTTTTAGCAGGGCGCTCACCTACAATTACGTCAAGTAAGGTGTCATTGCCGGCAATAAACTCCGGAAAAATGCCTGTAAATTCACCGGGATTGATTTGGCTGTTAAAAATTTCGATGGCCCAACGAACATTCCCTTCCATATCGCGTAAGGTCATTTTATCGCCATCTTCAAAACCTTTAGATTGGATGGTAAGATTAAATGTTTCGTTGCCTGTTGAGTGTAGCATGGTAATCAATTGACTGGTAGATTCTACCGCTTCACCGTCGTCTCCAATAGGAACGACGTTATGGATATAGGCACCAAACGACAAGAGCACGGTGTCGTTCACATCATTGATGTTGATGTATGGAGCCTGGCTTACGGAGTCTGGCATTAATGAGCGTGACTGCGCAACGATGGGCCATATGGTCTCTTCTCTTGCGCAATTTGCAAGTAAAACCGAAACCAATAAAACAGTGAATATTTTAGGCATATGGCTTATAATTCAGAGGCCCAGTTGTCGCGGTCAGCTTGAGCAAACTGCCAAGGGGCACCATTGTTTTCTACATTGGTCATCATCAAATTGAGTTCTTGAGCGGCACTGGATTCTTCCATCACCATATACTGGCGCATCTTCATAATGATGTTAAGGGGATCAATTTGTACAGGACAAGCTTCAACGCAAGCATTACAGGTGGTACATGCCCAGAGTTCTTCACGACTGATGTGGTCGTCGAGCAATGATTTGCCATCGTCTTTAAAGGTGCCTTTATTGGCATCGATGTTGGCTCCGACAATGTCTGCTCGATCGCGCACATCCATCATGATTTTTCGTGGCGAAAGTTTTTTTCCGGTTTGATTGGCCGGGCATTCTGCTGTACAACGTCCACACTCCGTACACGCATAGGCGTTCATGATGTTTACCCAATCCAAATCCATGACATCTTTGGCGCCAAATCTCTCGGGTTCTGCTTGTCCTTCTGCGGGGGCTGCGTAGGGATCTGCACTCGGGTCCATCATCATTTTTACTTCACGGGTAACCGTTTCGTTGTTGTCAAACTTTCCTTTAGGATTAAGGTTGGCGTACCACGTATTAGGAAAGGCCAATATGATGTGAAAATGCTTTGAAAAAGGAAGGTAGTTGAGAAAAGCAAGTATCCCCAAAATATGGGCCCACCAAAACACACGCTCGGCAGTGTGCAATCCCTCTTGACTCATTCCGGAAAAGAAGCTGGCCAAGTGTTGGCTCACCAAATATGGTCCGGCTACTGCCGCTTCCATATTGGCTTCAGAGGCGTTCATTAGCAAAAGAGCAAACATCAAAACGATTTCAATGATGAGGATGTAGTTGCCGTCTTTGGTAGGCCAACCTTTCATTTCATCCTTGTGAAAACGAGGTAAGCGCTGCACGTTTCTTCGCCATAAGAAAACCACACAGGCGACAATAACCAATACGGCAAGAACCTCAAAAAAGTTAATGGCCGTGGTGTAAACAGCTCCTAAAGGTGAGGCCAATACGCGATGGGTGCCAAAAACGCCGTCGATGAGGATTTCTAAAACTTCAATGTTGATAAGAACAAATCCAACGTAGATGAGGATGTGAAAAAAGCCAGCAATTGGGCGTTTGACCATTTTACTTTGTCCGAAGGCAACCAATCCCATATTTTTCCAGCGCTCACCTTTTCTATCGCTGCGGTTCACATCTTTTCCAAGCATGATGTTGCGGCGAATTTTTCCGGCGTTCTTAGCAAAAATTGCAATAGCAATGATTAATGCTGCTAAGAAAATGATGTTTGCAATTCCAAAACTCATGGCTTTTCTTGTTTGCGTTTTTCTCGTTTTTTCTTGTCTTCCTCGTGCAATCGGTGAAGTTCTTCAGCATCTATTCCACGTGATCGTCCAAATATAGAGAAATTGACGTATCGCTTAGGGTTGAGTTGCATATCTAATAGCAATAAGTTTACCCGGTCGGTAGCCAACTCTAAGTTATTGAATAGGTCTTCGTCTTGTAATAACAAACCCAGATTTCCTTCGCCTTGTTCAACTCTTCTGAGCAATTCATTGAAGTTAACCAAAGTTGAGGTCAATGAGCGGAAGGCTTCTCCAGGGTTGCTTTCAATCAGTGAATCACTTACCGCAGCTA
>JAIUMB010000135.1 GCA_022565745.1 Cryomorphaceae bacterium
CCATCACACGGGCTGCCGTCTTCCCAATCGGTCAAGCCATAGTACTCTGGTCGATAGATGAACGACACGATATCCGCATCTTGCTCGATGGCTCCAGATTCACGAAGGTCTGAGAGCTGTGGCCGCTTACTGGAATTACCGCGGCTTTCAACCGAGCGGTTAACCTGTGACAAAGCGATTACCGGAACATTGAGTTCTTTGGCAATTCCCTTTAATGAACGACTTATGGTACTAATTTCTTGCTCTCTGTTTCCCACTGATTTTTGTCCACCAGCGGTCATCAACTGTAAGTAGTCAACAACAATGATTCCAATATTGTACTGTGATTTCAGTCGTCGACACTTTGCGCGTAAATCAAAAACGGAAATGGCCGGTGTATCGTCGATATAAAGAGGAGCTTTTTCTAATTTTTGTACTTTGGTTACCAGTTGGTGCCATTCGCTGTCGGTGAGGTTCCCTTTTCTTAACTTTTCTGATGAGAGGCCAGTTTCACTGGAGATCAAGCGCTTAATCAACTGAACAGATGACATCTCCAAGGAGAAAAAGGCAACGGGTATACTGTAATCAATGGCCATGTTTCGCGCCATAGAAAGCGTTAAGGCTGTTTTACCCATACCCGGACGAGCCGCTATGATGATCATATCTGATTTTTGCCAACCACCTGTAATTTTGTCAACGGCTGTAAACCCAGACGGAACACCACTGAGTCCTTCGCGCTTACTCATCTCTTCAATCTCCTTGATGGCTGCTTTTACAAGGTCTGCCGAAGTATCGTAGTTTTTCTTTAATGTGCCATTGGCAATTTCGTAAAGATTTTGCTCAGCCGAGTCAAGCAATTCCAAAACATCGGTTTCCTCACTAAAAGCATTATTGATGATGTCTCCCGACACTCTAATGAGTTCTCTTTGGATGAACTTTTCTACAATTACTCGTGCGTGGAATTCAATGTGAGCCGCAGATGAAACGCGCTGACTTAAATGAACCAGGTAATATTCACCTCCAACGGTTTTTAAATTGCCGTTTTTCTTTAAATAGTCGGCAACAGTAAAAATGTCTATGGGTTGGGAATCGGCAAAAAGCTCCTTGATGCTCTCGAAAATCATTGCGTGCGCATCCTTGTAAAAGGCCCTGGGTTCCAAAATTTCAATGACCTCATTGATGGCGTTCTTGTCGATGAGAAGGGCGCCTATTACGGCTTCTTCCATATCCAACGCTTGGGGAGGAACTCTTCCTTCTGATAGGGCAACGATTTGCTCGTTTTTTCGTTTATTTGTTGTAGACTTTGGTTCTAAGGATGCATCCATTCGACGTATCTTTTTTTATTTCAATGAAGTATAATGTTAGTTGAGTAGGTGTTTTAAGTTTAAAAAGCAATGGTAAAGGTCGTGAAAATATTTCTTTTGAGCATGCTTTTTTGGCATTGTTCAAAAAAAAACACCACATTCCCGGAGGTCATTATACATGAACCATCTACGGGTACAATGGTCGGTTTTAACGAAGACCTTATCTATCGTGCTACCTTAAGGCATCCAGATTTGACAAGGTATAGGGTTTCTGTTATCGACACCGATGGCTTGGCCAATTATTTACCTGTGGAAGGTCCGGTAACAGGGGATGCTTACCATTTGGATGGGGCGTTAATCTTTAATAACCCACAAATGCCTGCGGGTTCATACCTATTGCGTATCACCGCCTTTACAGAAGATGATAACGCCAGTGCAGAAGTCCCCATTCAATATATTCGCAACGATCAATTCAATGATGGATATGTATTGATTAGAGATCTGGGGAATGCATATTCGGCGAGTATATATAAACGAAATAACACAACTTTTCATTTGGGGCCTTTTAATGGCTCAGCCGTTCAAGCTGCTGTGGTAAAAAATGCCGAGCAATTGGTGTTGATGCCAAATCGTTTTGGCCCTACGCGTGTGTTTGATGTTAAAAGTGGCGACCAGTTGAGAACCATTACAGAGGAAACTCAAGGTCAGTTTCCCTTCTTTTTTGGCCTGAGCGTTACCGATACGCGATTTACCTTGGGAAATTACTTGGGTTTTGTACAAACGCGTGATGGTCAAGGACAATTGGTGCATAATTTTAGCCTACCCAACGATAATTTTTCTTCGTTTACTGCCCACGGCAATGATTTCGTATTGGTCAACCTCACCCATGTAGGTAACCAATTTAATGCTTGGCGTGTGTATAATCCTCGTACCGGTGCCAATATGGGTGAACTGTTTACCGATGCGCAGTTGCGGGCAGCATTTACCGCTGACGCCAATAGGTGGTGGGTGTTTTATAACGATAACAACGTCGGTCGTATGGCGCGCTGGACACCGGAAGGTCCGCTTGATGTTCGGGTGTCAAATCTTGGAGGTGAAGTCATCAAAGCCGAAAGATTAAGTACCCACCGTTTTTTAATTCTTACATCAACGGGATTTGTAGAAGTAAACACCCAACAATCCGGTAGCATTCCTAGAAATGACCTTGGCAACGCCGGGTGGTTTGATTATGATGCATCCGAAGGAAGATTATTGGTTACAGACGGATCTTCCATTCGGGAGTACAATATGTCCTCCGGCGCATTGATCAACAACCAAACCTTTGCCGATGACATTACCTATGGGTTGTATATGTATCGGGATTCATTGTAAAATCAAGGTATGGCCAGACATTATATATACAAATCGCCCACAATATCATACGTTACTTTGTCAAAAGCAAAGTACTTTTGTCATCAATAAATTTGTAATAAGTCATTGTGTCTATTTTAGTTTTTGTAGACAGACAATTTAAATACTATGAGCGATAACACCATTCATATCCCCGTTGAAGGCATGAGCTGCGCCTCTTGCGCCATGTCGATTGAAAACATGCTTAAGCACATTCCGGATGTCAACAATGCACGTGTAAATTACGCCAACCATACGGCTACGGTGGAGTATTCCGGCGACAAAGCCGATTTAGAAGCGTGGAGAGCCGAAATCAAAAAGTTGGGTTACGACTTAAACATTGAGGCACTGGAAAAAAAAAATCCTTAGATAGGCATTCCAAAACCTACAATCGCTTAAAATTTCGCGCCATCGCGTCTATGATCGGCGCGATTCCCGTGTTTATCATCGGTATGTTTTTTTTGCCGGAAGCGGGTTCAGGACCAAACATCCGCTTGTGGGTGTCGTTTCTGCTCACTGGTGTGGTGACTTTTTACCTCGGTCGTCACTTCTTTATAAACGCCTGGAAACGCCTTAAGCTGAAAAGCGCCAATATGGATACTCTCGTTGCACTTAGTACCGGTGTGGCATTTATATATTCTACGGTATCCATGTTTTTACCTGGATTTTTCGAGTATTACGGATTAGAAGCTTATATCTATTTTGAGGCTTCAGCAGTCATTATTGCCTTTATTTCCTTGGGTAAATTTATCGAGTTTCGTGCGCAAAGACAATCGGGTGAAGCCATTGAAAAACTACTTGGTCTTCAACCATCAACGGCGCTAAAAATCAATGCGTCTGGTGAAACGGAAGAGGTGTCTATTGCAGATTTGGAGTCGGGACATAAGGTTCGCGTGAAACCCGGCGAGAAAGTTCCTGTGGATGGCCTCGTGGAAGACGGAAAGAGCTATATCGACGAGAGTCCCATCAATGGCGAGCCCTTACCTGTTGAAAAAACCAAAGGCGATAAGGTCTTTGCTGGCACCATCAATCAAAAGGGAAGCTTCATTTTGTCGGTTACCGGAGCGGGAGAGGAGACGCTGTTGGGACAAATCATACAAACGGTACAAAGTGCCCAAGGATCAAAGGCGCCCATACAGCATGTGGTGGATAGAATTGCCGCTGTATTTGTACCGGTTGTGCTCATTCTTTCCGTGCTTACTGTAGGGGTTTGGTACATTGCAGCCGGAACATCGGGGTTGTCTTTGGGCATTGTAGCGGCCATTTCTGTATTGGTCATCGCTTGTCCCTGTGCATTGGGATTGGCTACGCCTACAGCCATTATGATTGGTATCGGAAAAGGTGCAGAAAAACACGTGTTGGTAAAAGAAGCGGCCGCACTACAAGCCGTAGCCAAAGTCAATACCGTGGTGCTCGACAAAACCGGTACCATCACTGAAGGCCGACCAAAGGTCATCGATGCACGTTGGGACGAAAAGGCAAGGAAAGACGTGTTGCTGAGTATGGAGCAGCAGTCGGAGCACCCCTTGGCTTCAGCAGTAGAGTATTATCTCAAAGACAAGCACTCGGCTGTATCGTTGCAGCAATTCGACTCATTGACGGGAAAAGGCGTATACGCAAAACACGATGACGACACCTATATGGTGGGAAGCATAAGCTATTTAAAAGACAATGGGTTAGAATTAAACGACGCATGGCATCAAGCGTATGACGAGTGGGCCAATCAGGGGTACACCGTGATTTTCTTTTTTACCGACTCTTTGATAATGGGCATGTTGGCCATTGGAGATGCGGTGCGAAAGACCTCCAAACAAGCCATTGCTGAGATGCAAAGAAAAGGGGTTGAGGTTTATATGCTAACAGGCGATCAAGAGAAAACGGCAAAAGCAGTGGCAAAAGCAGTGGGTATTAAGCACATCCATGCGGGTATGATGCCCGCAGACAAAGCGTCATTTATCAAGACGCTGAAAGAGGATTCAAACAAGGTTGTAGCCATGGTCGGTGACGGGATTAACGACGCCGAAGCCATGGCCAATGCTGACGTTAGTATGGCCATGAGCAGCGGTACAGATGTGGCCATGGATGTGGCCGATATGACTTTAATGCGTGCAGATTTACAGAGTATTTTAGATGCCATGCAGGTCGGGCGATTTACCGTGAATGGGATGCGTCAAAATCTCTTTTGGGCGTTTGTGTACAACGTTACCGGCATACCCATCGCAGCAGGCGTGTTATACCCGTTCTTCGGCTTTATGCTAAACCCCATGATTGCGGGTGCGGCCATGGCAGGTAGTTCGGTATCGGTGGTGATGAATAGTTTGCGGTTGAAGTATAAGAAGATTTAATCTCCCAGGTATAAAATATGGGCAAGCGTTTTCCCATTTGCAACTTTACATTCAGCAATGCTTAGATGTGAGCAATAAAAACAACTATTGGAGGATCAAAAAAATAAGTTGACTACAGCCAGTCAATTAATCAATAGCAATAAGTTTTTTGGTTTCTACAACAGATTTACCATGAAGTATTTGCAGGTAAAATACCCCTGAAGATGGGAGATCATTCTTGTGGAAGGTTACCGTTCCCGGGATCAAAATATTTTGCTGTAAACACACCTGACCAAGCCCATTTGTAATGATTATGGAAGTGTGATCGACGGCCGTTTCAATGTGCACATAATCGGAAAAAGGATTGGGGTAGACGTTTGTGGTCGAACCCGTACTCAACTCAAATTGATCAACATCTATGGATTGGCATTCCATGGCGGTATCGGGAAACAGTGTGATCCCGGATTGCTCAAAACAAACCAGGGTGTAGTCGGGTAGATCGACTGTACCTTGTGGAGAAAATTCAATCAAACCGTATGTTGACCCAATACCTTCAATGATTGTGAAGCCATATCCGCTATTGAAGTTCCATACTCTTCTGGGGGTGTTGTCTATGATTGTTGTGTCAATGGAAGTGACCAAGTCGGGACTAGATGAAAAATACCCGGTCAAATAACCTTTTAGGGTATCGCCAACCCCCAAGGTGAAGTCATACAACAGTTGCTCTGAAGTTGAGTCTTTTGGCACAAAATACACCTTTTGCTCACTGATGTTTTGCCGAATAGCCCCCTTATATCCTTCGGGGTGATTCCCGCACATACCGGTTGAATTGGAATGAACCTCTTGGGAGATTAGTTTTCGATACGCTACGCTATTTATGGTTGTGTCGCCAGAAAATGACATTCTGAAATATTCGTCGGCCGTACCAAAGCCAAAACAAAATGCCGAAAGGTTAAAGTTCCACGA
>JAIUMB010000136.1 GCA_022565745.1 Cryomorphaceae bacterium
ACCACCCTACCTACAAAATACTTAGCCACAGTGAATTGATCAGCTTCATCAGCCAACCGTCCTTTATTAAAGACGCTGGTATGATCATCACCGAAGTGGGTGATAAGTTTATGGTTATCCGCTGGGAGCGGTTTGCCTCCTAACGCCTCTTCTCGATAAACCCGATTAAACATATCCAAACAATACGTCAAATCAAAATATATATAGTTATTTAGCAAAAAACGATAATAGATTTTTCTAAGTGAATGAAAATCGAAACTTTTGAATCGTCAAAACCACGGGTTTCGACATCAAAGCAGCGATTTTAAATTCACTGAATATGAAACAACATTTACTTCAAAAAACCTTTAGTTATTCAATGATCTGGGGATTATTAATCCTTGGATTTACCAAGTCTCTCAATGCCCAGGTTTACTCTGAATCGTCCTATGGCAGTGGCCTGACCGTTCCCATTGGCAACGACAAAGACAAGTACTTTCGCCTGATTACCTGGCATCAGATGTGGGCGCGTTACAACGACAACAATGCAGGCTCATCTCGATTGGGAACACCGCA
The DNA here is from genome assembly GCA_022565745.1 of Cryomorphaceae bacterium. Taxonomy (GTDB): domain Bacteria; phylum Bacteroidota; class Bacteroidia; order Flavobacteriales; family Schleiferiaceae; genus CSBr16-58. The sequence continues at coordinate 556 of JAIUMB010000136.1, forward strand.
AGACGCCACCACGGATTTTGGCGTTCGTAGAAGCCGCTTTTTAATGTACGCCCAACTCAACAAGCGCTTTTTGATTCTCACGCATTTTGGCATCAACAATCAAAACGCCATTTCTGGCGGGTTCAATCAAAATGTAGACGGAAAACGTCCGCAAATTTATATGCATGATGCCTGGACGGAATTCAACGTTTATAAAAAGTATCTGGATGTTGGTTTTGGCCTGCATTACTGGAATGGCATCTCGCGCTTAACCAACGCCAGTACGCTCAACTTTATGACCATGGATGCCCCCATTTTCAACTGGGCAACCATCGAAGCCACCGATCAGTTTGCACGCTTCATCGGCATCTATGCAAAAGGATAAATTGGTCGTTTTGACTATAGAGCCTCCATTAGTGATCCTTTCCTCAACAATACACCTCAAGACATATTACCCAACCAAGCTTTATACAGTCCACAAAACAATGGCAAGGTATATCAAGGCTATTTCCAGTATATGTTTTGGGAAATGGAAAACAACAAACTCCCTTATGCGGTGGGTACATATTTAGGCGGTAAAAATGTAGCCAATATTGGCGCCGGTTTCTTGCAAAACACCAATGCGATGTGGTCATTAGAACCATCGGCTACTGGCGAAGGCAGCGACACTGCTTTTCACAATATGATGCTTTGGAGTATTGATGGCTTTATTGATTTTGGCATAATTAAAGACAAAGGGACAGCGTTGACAACCTATGCCGGATACTTCAACTATGATTTTGGCCCCAACAATGTGCGCAATATCGGTATTATGAATCCTGTAGATGGTGGAGGCGGCCTGCGAGGCAATGCCGTCCCTACTTTAGGCACAGGAAGCATTTACTACATTCAGACGGGCTATGTCTTTCCTAGACTTAAAGACGGGTCACGCTTTCAACCCTACCTCGCATATAGCCATGCCCGCTTAGAAGGTATTCGAAATGCCAATGGAGATATTGTGCCCGTAAATATTCCCGATGTAGGTTTAAACTATTATCTGGCCGGTCACCACGCTAAAATCACACTCAATGCGAGAGCGCGACCAGATTTCACCAACGTTGAAAACCTGAAATACCGCCCGGAAATAACCCTGCAAGCCATGATTTTCTTGTAAACATTGACACCACTGGCACACGCCTTACAATCCTATCCATCTTCTAATTTTTAAACCCAAAACTATGCACCCCGAAAAAACCGCAAAACAGTACTGGAAGCGCAACCTGCGCCTTTTGGTTATCCTTTTCAGCATTTGGTTTCTCGTCTCTTACGGCTTCGGTATAATCTTCGCCGACCAGCTCAACCAAATCAGCTTAGGAGGCTACAAACTAGGCTTTTGGTTTGCCCAACAAGGCTCCATCTACGTCTTCATCCTCATCATCTTCGTTTATGCCGCACTGATGAACAGGCTCGACCGTGAGTTTGATGTCAACGAATAATCATTAATCTTAACCTTTATCTATCATGACTATTTTAGCTTGGACCTACCTACTGGTGGGCATCACTTTTGCCTTATACATTGGCATTGCTATTTGGAGCCGCGCCGGAAGCACCAAAGAATTTTACGTAGCCGGTGGCGGCGTATCACCCTTGGCCAACGGATTGGCCACCGCCGCTGATTGGATGTCGGCGGCCTCATTCATCTCTATGGCCGGTCTCATATCCTTTATGGGTTACGACGGCTCGGTGTACCTTATGGGATGGACCGGCGGCTATGTATTACTGGCCCTATTGCTGGCTCCTTACATGCGAAAATTTGGTAAATTTACCGTACCAGCTTTTATTGGTGACCGGTACTATTCCAATACCGCACGCACAGTGGCCGTTATTGCTGCGCTCTTTGTGTCCTTTACCTATGTCGCCGGACAAATGCGTGGAGTAGGCATCGTCTTTTCTCGCTACCTGGAACCACTACTGAGCAGCTTTGAATTGTTCAGTCTGGACAACACCGGAAAAGGGGTCGTCATTGGTATGGTAGTGGTTTTCTTCTACGCGGTTTTAGGCGGCATGAAAGGCATCACCTATACCCAAGTGGCCCAATACTGTGTACTCATTTTTGCCTACATGGTACCGGCCATTTTTATTTCTATGATGCTGGTGGGTAATCCCATCCCGCAAATTGGACTGGGTGGCAGTGTAGAAAATGGCGGCTATCTGCTCGACAAACTCGATGGGGTACTCACCGATCTCGGGTTTGCCGCCTATACATCCGGACAAAAATCCATGACCGATATGGTTTTCATCACCGCTGCTTTAATGATTGGAACGGCTGGTCTGCCACACGTGATTGTTCGGTTCTTTACCGTTCCTAGAGTTCGAGATGCCAGAAAATCCGCCGGTTATGCGCTCTTGTTTATCGCCATTCTCTATACCACCGCCCCGGCCATTGCCGCTTTTGGGATGTACAATTTTCTCGATAGTGTTCACAATAAAAAAATGGCTGAACTTCCTGAGTGGGTACAAACTTGGGAAAAAACCGGACTTATCAAAATCAACGACCTCAACCAAGACGGGATTGTACAATACACCAGCGACCCAGCGACCAATGAGCTCGACATCGACAAAGACATCATGGTATTGGCCGGACCAGAAATCGCCAAACTCCCCAACTGGGTCGTGGGTCTTATCGCTGCGGGAGGGATGGCCGCTGCCCTATCTACAGCCGCTGGACTGCTGTTGGTGATTTCCACCTCTGTATCGCACGATTTATTGAAAAAACAACTCATGCCCAACATCTCCGATAAAGGCGAGCTTCGAGCGGCGCGTTTGGCCGCCGTTGTTGCCGTAGTTATTGCCGGATACTTTGGCATCAATCCGCCCGACTATGTTGCTGCGGTAGTGGCATTGGCCTTTGGCTTGGCCGCCGCCTCCTTTTTCCCCGCCATTTTGATGGGTATTTTCTCCAAAAAAATGAACAAAGAAGGCGCCATTGCCGGTATGATTTCCGGATTAGCCATCACCATTTTCTACATTTTGAAGTTTAAGTTCAACCTATTTGGTGGTGGATCTGAAAACGATTGGTGGTTTGGTATTTCTCCCGAAGGGTTTGGTACTGTGGGCGCAATGGTTAACTTTATTGTTGCATTGGTCGTCATGTCGTTTACCAAAGCGCCTCCAGCCGATGTGCAAGACTTGGTGGAAGACATCCGCATTCCGAGAGGCGCAGGAGCCGCAAGTGACCACTAGTGAAAAAAGTTTGTGCAGCAAATGGTCATTGCTGCACAAACTTTTTTTTTTACCAAATAAAACCTAACTTGCCATCACATAAACAGATCGAACATTATGCAGATTAATGCCCCAAAACTGATATTTTACGCCTTGCTATTTCTCGGCCTAATATTTTATCCGTTGGCGGCCATGTTTGATCGTCCCATTAATGTTTTTGGCCTTCCGCTTTTTTATGCCTATCTGATATTCATTTGGGTTGTGTTTATCACTGTCTTGTATTTTTTGTCTAAAAGTCTGAGTAAAAATTCCCGTGGAGAGTAGCATCATCATCGTATCTATCTTATATCTCGGGCTGATTTTTGCCTTGGCTTACGCCGTAGAAAAAGGCTGGGGACGAACGTTTTTGATGAAACAATCAGGCTGGATTTATGCACTTTCTTTAGGCGTTTATTGCACGGCTTGGACATTTTACGGCTCTATTGGCAGAGCGCAAATGTCGGGAATAGACTTTTTAGCCATTTACTTGGGACCAACCGTTATCGCGCCTCTGTGGTGGATCATTATTAGAAAACTGGTACGTATTTCCAAAAAACACGGCATCACCTCTTTGGCCGATTTCATAGGTGCGCGTTATGGCAAACGCCAATCCATTTCGGCTTTAATTGCCACCGTGCTGCTTCTGGGCGTGATTCCCTATCTCTCCTTACAAATCAAGGCCATTTCTGAAAGTTTGCAAATGGCCACCAATATTGATGTAGGGCGTTCATGGTATTTAGACCCCGCCGTTTTCATCACCATCATTATGATGTGTTTTGTGGTGCTTTTTGGCACCCGCTATCTAGAAACCAATAAACCAAAAACTGGAATTGTAACTGTTGTTGCTTTTGAAAGTGTTTTTAAACTGCTGGCCTTCTTAATCGGAGGTGGTTTTATTGTTTACGGTTATTTCCAAGGCCCCTCAGATATTTTTGCACGCGCCAGCGAAGCACTGCCAAACTTCTACGAAAACGTACAACTCAGCGATTCCGGTGATTGGTTTTGGCTGATTCTTATATCCGCACTATCGGTGTTTCTCTTGCCTCGTCAGTTTCAGGTGGCCATTGCCGAAAATCGTCAAGAGCAAGATCTCAAAAAGGCCATGTGGGTGTTTCCCCTCTACCTTTTACTCATCAATCTATTTGTTTTACCCATTGCTTTTGCCGGTATTCTCACCAACCACACCGGCGATTACACCTTGCTTTCCTTTGCTAAAGAAAGTGGATCGTTTTGGGTCATTCTTATTTACCTCGGCGGCCTCTCCGCAGCAACGGCCATGCTCATCGTATCGTCGTTGGCGCTCGGACAAATGCTGAGCAACAATTTAATCCTGCCTACTTACATTAAAAAAATCCCCGCTCAACCGATCAATGTCATTCGACTTAGACAAATCAGTATGGCCATAGTATTGTTTCTCGCTTACCTCTACTACCAAGGCTTAGGAAGAAACGAATCCCTGATTTCTATTGGTATTGTTTCTTTCATCGCCGTGTCGCAACTGGCGCCTGCCATCATCATTGGTACTTACTGGAAAAAGGCATCATCTACTGGTGTGTGGACAGGCATCACCGCCGGAATGCTGGTGTGGTTTATCACCATCATTTTACCATCAATCAACCACAACTACGACCTTAGTATCGGCAGCATCATCAATTTGGAAAATCCACTGCAAATTGCCGGCTTGTCACCTACGTCTAACGCCATCATGCTTTCGCTGTTTTGTAATCTGGTGTGCTTTATTGGCTTCTCCGTACACAGCAAGCCCGGCATTGAAGAGAGCAATCAAGCCGAACTCTTTGTCGATGTGTTCAAATTTACCCGCGAGTACGAAAGCAATCTCTACAGTGCCTCCACCTCGCTTCCCAATATACAGTCGCTATTGATTAAATTTTTAGGCGAACCCCGCACGGAAGAAGCACTGAATCAATATGCTCAGCTCAACAACATCAACTGGAAGGCCAATCCACAAGCCGACTCCCGGATGATCAGTTACGCGGAACGACTACTCACCGAAGCCATTGGTCCGGCATCGGCAAGAATCATGATTGCCTCTGTTGTGCAAGAAGAAGACATTAGCATCAATGAAGTCGTAAACATCCTCAAAGAAAGTCAAGAGGTCATCAGTCTTAA
>JAIUMB010000137.1 GCA_022565745.1 Cryomorphaceae bacterium
TAATTGTGTTCATGTTGACTGTTACGCATTCTTTCAGAATAAAAACACCACGCACCCTAATTTAACAAAGCAAAACGCATATGTGTTATTTGCTCAAGGGTATAGAACATGGGTTATTGTTGACAACAACCCTAAAACTCATCTTTTCGATACAGAAACAGCTGATTTAAACATGGAAACTATACGTGCATATTTACCTATTTCTCGAAAGGTTTTTTCAGAAAATGCAGAAATTGACATGCTTTCTATTAATTATAGCGACAATGTTCGCATAATTATTCAAAGGCCAGAGAAAGAAGAAAAACTTCAAGATGAAATCATCTTTCCACAATTGGTTTCATCAAAAGAATTAGGGGATTATCTGAAGGTAATTGATGAAAATATGTTAAAAGTTTATCCCAATCCAACATCTGAAATATTGACAATAAGTTTTGAAAACTCAATTTGGATTTCTGTTATCGAAGTTACAAGCATCGATGGAAAAAAAGTAATGTGTATTGATTATCCTGATTCAATTTCAAAAGCAAATATTAATGTTGCTTCACTTAAACCAGGAAGTTATATTTTGAGCATCATTGATAAATCTGGAAGAACTTTCAACCGACAGGTTCAGAAGATATAATTTATAAAAAAAAATGTCGTAATATAAACACTATAATCAAGGCGCTCAAACAAATTAACTTCTTGATTTTAAATGATTAAAACAAATAAATTCAACTTAATAAAAACCCTTTTACACCTCCTGCCCCAACATTCGTTGTATCATCCGCTGCATTTCGCTGAGTTCGAAAATTTCTCGAAACATCTCCATAGAAGCGTCCTCGTCGAGGTCATTTTCCCGCCAGGCGGTTTTCTTATCTTCAATCATTCCCTGCAGCATTTTCTCCTTAAACCGTAAAACGCTTTCGCGCACTTCTCGCTCCAGTACCACATCTCGACTTTTGGGAAAAATGCCTTTTTTCTCCCAGTCGCTCAACTCGTAGCGCTCGTCGGTTAAGTCAATGACCAGCTTGACCACGGCTTGGTCTTCATGGCGTAAAAACTGCTTGACATCGGGCAACTGCTCATGTCCCTCTAAGACGGCCTTTTGAAATTCAGCATAAACCGAGGCAAATGGCGGGTACTGTAATGTCAATTCATCGGCATGCAGTTCTTCAACAATATACTGCGCTACCAACTCCGGTTCTTCTGATGGTTCGGTTGGTCGGCCATGTTCGTCAATAATGCTAAAACAAATGGCTTTTTCCCCAAACTTAAGCAATAATTCCATCAGCTTTTCCTCTTGGGCAAAGGTTATTGGTAAGTCGGCACCAACCTTGGTAGGCGCGTGTACCACCTCTATGGCCGGTGTCTCTTTCTCGCGGCGTTTGTATTGCTTTTCAGCATCAGTGGTTCGAAGGCGATTGACTTCACCTATCAAGAGGTTTTCTTCAGTGTCCAGCAACTTACTGCTTTCGCGAACGTAGACGTTACGATCCACATCGTTGGGCATCAAGGCTAAAGTTCGCGCAATTTCACGTATGGCTTCGGCCTTTTTCAGCGGACTGCCATCGGCTTCTTCCAGCAAATAACGCGTTTTAAACAGCAAAAAGTCTGATACCTCTTCGTTGAGAAAACGGTGTAATTCTTCCGCTCCCCTACTGCGCGCAAAACTATCGGGGTCTTCCCCATCGGGAAACAAGAGTGTGTGCACATGCAGTCCTTCCCGCAAAAACATATCAATTCCGCGCATGCTGGCTTTGATACCGGCAGCATCGCCATCAAATAAAATGGTCACGTTGTTGGTCAACCGCTTGATTTGTCTGACCTGTTCTTCCGTGAGCGAAGTGCCACTGGTCGCAATGGTATTTTCTACCCCGGCTTGGTGAAAACTGATGACGTCGGTATAGCCTTCAACAAGATATGCGCGGTCTTTTTTCACAACTGCTTTTCGCGCTTGATACAGTCCGTATAGGAGCTTACTCTTGTTGTAAATATCGCTTTCGGGACTATTGATGTACTTGGCGATTTTTTTATCGCTGCGCAGCGTTCGTCCGCCAAAGCCGGCTATTCGACCGCTCAAATTGTGAATGGGGAACATCACCCGTTCTCGAAAGCGGTCGTACAAGCCACGCTCATTTTCCATGATTAAGCCGAGCTCCTTAAACAAATCCACGTTGTGTCCGGCGGCTTTGGCCTCCTTCAACAAAGCATCAGACTGCTGTATACTATAACCCAGCTCAAAGTCCTTGATGGTTTTTTCTGTAAAACCGCGTTCTTTAAAGTAACTCAAGCCAATCCGCACCCCTTCTTCTCCTTTGAGCAGTTGATTGGCAAAGAACTTTGCGGCAAATTCATTCACCAAATAAAGGCTCTCCCTGCGCGATCGCTGTTCTTTCTGTTCTTCGCTTTGCTGTGTTTCCTCTATTTCGATGCCGTAGCGATTGGCCAAATAGCGCAATGCCTCGGGATAACTCATTTTTTCGAGCTCCATGAGAAAACCGACGACGTTACCGCCACTGCCCGAACTGAAGCACTTGTAAATTTGTTTGGCTGGTGACACGTAAAATGAAGGCGTCTTTTCGTTGGTAAACGGACTTAAACCACGGTAATTCCCCCCCACGCGTTTCATTTGCACAAAGTCGGCGACCACCTCTTCTATGCGGGCCGTTTCAAAAATCTTATCAATGGTAGCTGGGGTGATCAATGTTGTAACTGTGTTGTCGTGTTTGGCTTAAAAATATATAATTCTGAACCGTGTCTATTCGCAGAAAACCGTTCAAATACAGCGATTTCAACCCATACATTTTATTGGAAAATGAAATCCAAAGGTAGAAAATTAATGCCAATGGTGAAATAAATTAAGTGTGATCTGTGACATTTTTAATAACAACTTCAAGTCAGAATTAATAATAATTAAACAGTATGGTAAACATTTGGTATCTTTGCAACCCAGCAAAAATCCTATGATTATCAAACACAAAAAAAGGCTTCAATACGGTATGTATTTTTTTATACCGGTGATGTTGGTATTGCTCATACCGGTACAAATGCCTTATTCTGTAAAAAGTCGCGCTGCCGTTTACCCACTTCAAGAGTGGACGTTGAGTAAAAACAGCGAAGGCAACTTGATAACCACCCATCAAGACCACCGCAAAGGAACGCTGGAAACATACGGCATCACCGAGTTTCAACGCGGCGATGTGGTAACATTTAGCTTGATTGATGGTCTTCGACAAAAATTGCACATTAACAAAGGCGATACCATAGGAACCTACAACTCCAATGAGGAGCGAAGAAAATTCATCGAACTAACCGGTCAATTGGGCGTGTATAAAGCCGAGTTGGAATTTTGGACAACGGGGCAAAAACCGGAGGACGTGGACGAAGCCATGCATCAATTAAATCTGGCCCAGCAAGAGTTAAAAACGGAGAGAAAGCTCATGGAACGTTCGCGCATTCTGCATCGCGATTCCGTTATTTCCGATCAAGAATTTGAAATAGCCGAAAACAAACTGCGCGTTAAAGAAATCAACTTAGACATCGCCGAAGCGCGTTACCGCTCTGTTACCACCGGAGAAAAGCCCGAACAAGAAATGCTGTTGAGAGCTAAAATTGAGGCCACCGAAGACCAGTTATCTCAAGTAAAGGACAGACTCGAACGCTTAGTATTGAAAAGCCCTATCAGCGGTATGGTAGTCAATCGTCACCGTGGCAGCGACAACAACATCATCAGCGTTGCCGACACCACAGGTGTTATTGCGCTCTGCGCCATGAAAGCAGATCAAATGGAATGGGTATCTATAGGACAAGAGGCTTATACCAAATATCGAGGCAAAACAGTTAAAGGACAAGTCGTATCCATCGACAACAGCATGCAAGTCATTGACGGGCGTTCGGCCTTTTTTGTTAGAGTGGCATTCCCCAACGAAAACTTTGCCCCAGGTGCTCTCTTAGATGTTGATATTTTCGTAGAAGACATGCGATTTTTCTCTTATCTTGGTCGTTTCTTTGGCCTGATATGATGCGATGAGAAAAAGCATAGACGGATGAAAAAACGCTACGAAAGAAAATACCTGGTCCCCATCGTTCATTTGGAGCGCATCAGAAAGCGTTTTGAGGTGTTTACCGAACCCGACAACTACGCTGTAAAGCAAGGACAAAGCATTCCCGAATATACCGTCAGAAGCATTTATCTCGACTCCAAAGACTGGACCGCTTATGACGAAAAATTAGAAGGTCTTCGCGACAGGAACAAGCTGCGCATTCGCGGCTACGACACCTACACACCTGGCGACAAAGTGTTTATTGAAATCAAACACAAGTTTGAAAACAGAATCGGCAAGAGTCGTGGTCGAATTCCCTACAGTGACTTAATGACCTTTCTCGAAACCGGAAATATAGAAGATTACTATCCGCCCGAAAGCGAGTATTACACCGACTTACAGCGATTTCTTTACTACTACCATCGCTATAACCAGCGACCGGTAACCACCGTTGTATATGAGCGAGAGCCCTATTTTGGGAAATTTGACCGTGGGGTACGCATCACGTTTGACAAAAACATCCGAGCCAATTTATTTCCCGAGTACGGCGATTTGTTTTATGAAGATAATTGCCGACTTTTGTGGCCGCACTTTTTCATTTTAGAAATCAAGTATTTTACCGATGAAATGCCGCGTTGGGCACGTTCCATTGTTGAAGAGTTTGCCATTCGACACGAAGCACTGTCGAAATACGCCCAAGGCATTGACGTCAATTACACCCTCAATCCATTATTTCACCGATCAGCAAATTAACCGTAATGAACCAACAGTTTTCCGACGTATTTGTCTTTTCAATCACCACCCAAGAGGCCTTGTCAAATCTATTGGTCGCTTTGATTTGTGGCATTCTTATCGCCATCTTATACCGAGTTACCTATCGCGGATTGAGTTATTCTGCCAACTTCGTCAACGCCATTATCATGTTGGCTATGATTACCGCGTTGGTAATTATGGTAATTGGCAACAACCTCGCCCGCGCCTTTGGTTTGGTGGGCGCCATGTCCATCATCCGCTTTAGAACTGCGGTTAAGGACACCCAAGACATCATGTTTATCTTCTTTGCCCTCGGTATTGGTTTGGCTGCCGGTGCGGGCACTTATGCCATTTGCTTTGTCGGCACATTCTTCATAGGCGCCGCTGTATTCATCACCAGCAAGGTGAACTACGCCCGTCCTAAAAACAAAGAGTTTTTACTGCAGATCACCTCCAGGCCATCAGAACTCCCCGACGACCCGTACAACAAAATCATTGAAAACCACTGCGAGCAGTACAAGCTCATCAATGTGAAATCATTGGGTGAGGCGGAAAAAGAAACCATTGAGACCTCTTTTTACGTACAATTGGCCGATCGCAACCGAAGCGATTTATTGATCAGAGAGCTCAAGCACATCCAAGGCGTCAACCGCGTGAATGTGTTTATGGATGAGACGTAAAGTGGTTGGGAGTGGGAGGTGTGGGGTAACTTTTCTTTGTTATCGGTCGACGACATCTTTTTCGTGTATTATAAACCACCCCATTGATCAGATATACCAATATCCCGTACCTAACGGCACGGATGGCCGCGTAGAGATTTATTAGCTAATGGAATTTCTAAATATGATTCCGTTTTTGCGCCTTTGGTGCAGCATAGTGCTTCGGGTTTCATTTTTGATCACATCGTTTGGAATGTAGATTTAACGCTAATTGATGGAGAAAATACCGAATTGTCAAGGTTAACATATTCCCTTTATCTAAAACCACATGAACGACTCCTCCCTAACGATATGCGACCTGCGAAAAGCGATCAGCAGAGCAAGGAAGTGAGGATGCGACTGATTACTCATAGCTCATCCCTAGCGAAATACGAAA
>JAIUMB010000138.1 GCA_022565745.1 Cryomorphaceae bacterium
AACGTTTTGAACGAGGCGATTTGTCCTCTGGGGTCTATATGTTACAGATTCACAATCGTGAAGGGACCATCATGAGGAAGGTGGTCATTAATCAATAAGGCTTTTAAAAATTTCCATTAAAAACGCCGCCATGTATAGCTCATGGCGGCGTTTTTTGGTTTATAAAAGAATAAATGCATTGCAGCCTTTGGATTATTTGTTTTGTATATCACTTCCTTGATTGTAAAGGTCACTTAGCTTGAAAAAAGATTGATACATGAATTTATTATAATCACTTGTAGCTGATATAAATTATAATGTTAAAGTGTTTCGTATAAAGTTTTATTTTACATATTTTTAGCATCTTATTTGTAATTGCTTTTGGTTGTATTTTGGATTCAGCTAAAACATTGTATTGCAAGTTGTTGAAAACTACATAATCCTTTTGATGTGTATTGCAAATTGAAAAAAAGTAAACGTATTTGCTTATGATAGGTTTTGATTATTTGTCTTTTCGCAAGCTGTTAATTGCTGTGCTTTTCTGTTTTTTTACAGCAGTTGACTCAAAGGCTCAAAGCAACAATGATGCGGGAGTAGCGAATGTAATTGTTCCAAACATCGTTTGTGATGGGGCAAATGATATTGTTGTTGAAGTTGTAAATTATGGTCAAAACGTCATTGACTCGGTTCTTGTTGAGTGGACGTTGGATGGCATTTCTCAACAACCCGTTATGATGAATACCAGTCTTGATACCATAGGTGGAACAGGTATTTCATCAATTGATGTTTTATTGGCAAGTCATGCCATGGTGACCAATGGTGATTATGAGGTTGTGGCATGGACGTCAATGCCAAACGGCCTACCGGATACGGTTACGAATAACGATACGGCCTCTGCCATTTACTACGTCGGATTACAAGGTGTTTATACCTTAAATGCGGCCAATCCAACGGCGGGCTCTAACTTTCAATCATTCGGCGATTTATCTGATCGGTTGACGTCAAACGGGATATGTGGAGCCGTTGTGGTAGATGTTTTAGCTAATTCAGGCCCCTACAATGAACAGGTTGAGTTTAGTGAAATACATGGAGCCTCAGACTCCAATACAATCACGATAAACGGAAACGGAAATGTTTTAGAATACTCATTAAGCCAAAATAACTCAGCAGTTTTAAAGTTAAACGGAACCGATTGGATGACTGTTGATGGCTTGAAGATACATGCAGTTCTTCCTTTCACAAGAAGGGTGGTTCATCTTACAGGTCATGCAGATCACAACACATTCATCAATTGTGAGTTTGTAACCGATAATTCATTGAATAGTGTTTGTGTGATGTTGACAAGTGGAAATATCCCAACAAACCAAGGTGTCTCTGGTAGTTACAATCGTTTTGAAAATAACTTGATAGAAGGTGGAGGAACTAATTGTATCATTTTGGTGGGTGCAGGGGCTTCAAATCCTGAAATTGGCAATGAGTTGATTAACAATGAGATTTCAAACTGGGGACAGACGGCTATTTACGCCCGTTCTCAAGACTCACTTGTAATAAAGGGAAATGATATTCATAGACTAGATATAACTTCTCACCAAGCAGCTACCGCATTGATGATGACCACTTCAGTTGTAAACGCTGAGATTACGGAGAATAAATTTCATGATTTTTATGCAGATTCAGCAGGCGCGCATACATCGTTTACAACACACATATTAAATACTGATGCGATTAATCCATCAGCCTCAACGTTTAATCTTTTTGCAAATAACCTTATTTATAACATTGATAATAGTGGGAGGTTTGTAGCATTAAGGGTGAGAAATAGCCATCACTGGCACATTTTTCACAATACATTTCACTTGGATTTTTCTCACCCTACACTTAGTGAAACCAATGTTTTGTATTGCTCAGGAATTGTAAGTGGTGTTAAGTTTAAAAACAACATTTCTTATGTCAATCGTCTGGGTAATGGTGAGGTTCGTGCTGTAAATGTTGCCAATGGCTTATCGAGTATTGAAGCGGAAGGAAACGCTTACTTCTTTCCCAATATGTCAAACTTTAATGTTCAATTAGCCACAATTTCGAATACGGATTACAGATTTTTGTCCGATTGGCAAGCCGCAGCAAATAATTCGTATGATCAAAATTCTGTGTTTGCCGATCCTGATTTTATTGATGTTGCCAATGATTCTTTTATCCCTCAAAATCCTTTGCTTAAAAATATTGGATTAGATCTACAAACGATTGTTCCTGTGGATATTGAAGGCTTACCTCGGCCTGTGACACCAGATCCAGGTGCTTATCAATTTGAAGCGATAAGTGGTCCAAATATGGCCGTTAGTGCATTTTTGGAACCAATCTCAGGTTGTCCGGGACAAAAAGATGTGGAGGTAAGTGTAATAAATGTAGGTTTGGATACGGTAGAAACAATCTTGCTTAACTGGCGCATTAACAACGTTCCGCAAACGCCAGTATTATTGACCGACTCATTTTACACGGGTAATGTAATCGACATCAACCTGGGGGTTTTTGTGGCATCAGGTACCGATATTTACGATATTGAGGTTTCCATTGACAGTATTTATCCGGGTGTAGACATAGATACAACCAATAATAAACTTGAAAAGCTCAATTATAGAACGGCCCTCCAAGGAACGTATACCATTGACCAAACATCGCCACCTACCTCATCAAACTTTACAAGTATCAGCAGTTTTTCGGATGCTTTAGACGAATATGGTATTTGCGGTGATGTGATTGCAAATGTAGCCGTTGGTTCAGGCCCCTATGATGAACAGGTGGTTTTTCAACACGTAAATGGTGTGTCGGATACAAGTGCAATTGTGCTGAATGGCAATGGCAATTCTTTGAGGTTTGCTGCTACATCAACAAACAATCAATTTACTTTACTTATCAGTGGCGCTAATTATTTAACCATTGACAGCTTGGTGGTGGAAGCAACGGGATCCGTAGGTTGGGTGATGTGGATTACTAATGCCGCTAACTACAATGTGTTCAAGAACTGTACGTTTATTGCCCACGATCAAAACTCGCTCTCATTTTCAAATGTGGTGATGAGTGCTAGTCCAACCAGCCCAATCGCCCTAGGCAATAACGGAAACCACAATACTTTTGACAGCAACATCCACATAGGAGGCAGGTATTCAATTTCACTTTGTGGTCCAACAACACTAACTGGTAATTTTGCAGCTACGGGAAATAAAGTGATTAACTGCACAATAAGAGACTTCCTTTCTTACGGTATTTATGCAAATAGACAAGACAGCCTGCTATTAGATGGAAATGATATTCATAGAGAAAATAGGCAATTACTGCAAACGTTTTACGGAATATCGATTCACTCTCAGTCAAAATCAACAAAAATCATTAACAATAAAATACACGATAGTAGTACTCAGGATACCACTTCAAATCTACCGTCTTATCCAATTACCATGAGTCCTGGTACGGGTGTGGCTGGTCACCGAACATTGATTGCCAATAACTTGATTTATAATATGAATTCTCAGGGAAGTATTATTGCCATGCGATTCTCAATTACCAATTATGTGGATATTTTTCACAATACAGTTGTTATTGACGAGCCCTATTCAACGTCCAATGATATTTCTCGTATTATTGATTATCCTCTTAGTCTTAATAGCCATTCTAATATTTACAACAATATTTTTTACTTAGATAGATTGACGCAAAACTGTCAGTTTTTTAAAACGGGACATTTATCTACCAGCCTGCTTGACATCAATAACAACGTATACTTTTCGCCACATGCTGACTCGATGGATTTTGGTGAATTTGGACTATTTCAGTTCTTTCCACTTTTTGAAGATTTTCAATTGTTGGGTTATGATAATGCCAGTATATTTATCAACCCTATTTTTAAGGGCGTAGGCTCTGATTTTTACAGACCAACCATCGGTGCCATTAAGTCAGCAGGACAAAATGTACTGGCTTTGGTCGATGAAGACATAGAGGGCATCCCGAGAACTGCGACACCCGACCCTGGTGTGTATCAATTTGATCCTGAACCATGTATAGGTGTATATTTCCTTGAAGTTGATACCTTGTCCCAAGGGGCGGAGTTGTCGTGGCAGAGTGATTCGGTAATAAATGAATGGCAAGTCGAATGGGGTGTATGTGGATTTACCCCGGGAAATCAAGAGGGAACTTTAGATTCTTCAGTAACAAATAATCAGGGCTACGTGGTAAATGGTTTGTCTAAGGGTAATTGTCATTGTATTTACATCAGAGAAAAGTGTGATTCAATTAATTATGGCCCTTGGAGTGATCCCGTAGAGATTTGTGTTCCCATAGCATTTGACGCTGCCATGTATTCTGTTTTATCGCCGGTAGACTTGCAGTGTGGTGATAGCGTAACCGATGTTTCATTGGTGATCATGAATAATGGCTCTGAGCCCATTACCTCATTAGGTATCGATGTCAATATAAGTGGTGACTTTACACAAAGAGTTTCATTTGCTTATACGGGTACACTTTTAGAAAAAGAAATGGACACTGTTCATGTTGGAAGCATTAACGGGTATTGGGGTGGCAATATAGAGTTAACAGCCAGTGTTCACCTAGCAGGGGATCAACAAACTTCCAACGATACCATTGTTGAACATCTCTTTATTTATCCTTTCCAACCTAATATTATCGACTCTAAGTATTGTTTGGGTGATGCTGGTACGGACTTAATTGCCATGCCATTGCCCAGTGGACGGTATTTGTGGTATGATGTGCCTATTGGTGGTGCGCCAATTCACATAGGTGATACCTTAAATGTGTTGAATAATTCAGATACACTTTATGTTGGATACGAAGAGATAGATGATACGCTAGCCACTACTCTACAAGGAGGTTTAAGTTGTGCTGGAGGCAATATGTTTAATGTTACGGTTAATGAAAGTTTACAAGTCACAGGGTTTTCATTATTGTCATTTAGCAGTAATGCTTCAGTTCCTGTAACAGTTTATATGGTTCAAGGCGGATATCAAGGAACTTCTCAATCCGATTGGACGTTCATAGAGAGCACAATTGCTACAAAACCTGGCGGACAGCAACCAGCTTATTTTGATCTGACAACGCCTATTGTTTTAAATCCGGGAATGACTTACGGATTTTATCTTCTTTATCAAGCGTCATATTCGCCCGGACAAAGCACATATTCTGATGCTAACATGACTATTGAGTCGGGAATAGGGCTTTGTCAACCTTTTGATTATTGCTGTAGTGATAGGATTTTTAATGGCGCCATTCACTACAACAACGGTGTGTGCTCAACCATTCGAACGCCTGTTGCTCCTTCACTAATGGATACTATAGAAGCCAATTTTAGATGGGACCTCATCAGTCATACTGTATCATTTGTGAGTACAAGTTTAAACGCTGATTCACTGGTGTGGGATTTTGCCGGTTTAGGAACTGCTACAGGAGATAGCGTAGCTTTCCAGTTTCCGGCAACTGATAGCTTTGAAGTATGCTTAAGAGCTTTTAATAAATGTGAATCCGATTCTATTTGCAGAAAAGTGTGGGCTGAAAATGTTGGCGTTGATAATTATTATAAGCAATATCGAGTTTTATTGTATCCCAACCCATCTCAGGGTGCATTCGACTTGTCGTTTGATCAGCCGTATATAAGCGATGTAACACTGCGACTAATGGATATGAATGGCAAGGCCATCTGGGAAGAATTGCTGAAAAATCACGATGGGGCTTATCACCAACGTTTTGAACGAGGCGATTTGTCCTCTGGGGTCTATATGTTACAGATTCACAATCGTGAAGGGACCATCATGAGGAAGGTGGTCATTAATCAATAAGGCTTTTAAAAATTTC
>JAIUMB010000139.1 GCA_022565745.1 Cryomorphaceae bacterium
GGAAAAAACATTTACGCTCGAATTGGTCGCTATGGTGCTATGGTGCAAATGGGAGAGGCCGAAGACGAAGAAAAGCCAACATTTGCCAGTCTTCGCCCTGGCCAAAGTATAGACACCATCACTTACGAAGAGGCCTTAGACTTATTTAAACTACCTAGAGATTTGGGCGAATACGAAGGTAAAATGCTCAAAGCAAACGTTGGGCGTTTTGGGCCATACGTCCAATGGGGCAGCACCTTTGCCAGCATCAAAAAAACAGATGGCGATGACCCTATGACAGTAACTTTTGATCGCGCAGTTGAGATTTTGGAAGCCAAGCGCAAAGCCGACCGCGAGAAACACATTGCTACGTTTGATGACAAAGAGCCGACCATCGAAATTCTCAATGGCCGATGGGGACCATATATTAAAGTTGGCAAAAACAATGTCAAAATCCCTAAAGATGTCGACCCTAAAACACTATCTAGGGAAGATTGCGAAGCATTGATAGAAAAGGCACCAGCCAAAAAAACCAGAGCGAAGAAAACATCCGGGCGCACCCGTAAAAAAAGCTAATACATGATAAGCAACGATTTTCTAGCACCCGTTTCTGATTCACTGCTGACCAGTTATACCGAAGGTGTTGGTGACACGTTAGGTTCAAAAATAAGGATTCATCGCGAGATTGAAGGCATCCCCAGTTTGGATGGCGTGAAAATCGCTATTTTTGGTGTTTTGGAAGACCGCTTATCGGTTCACAATACCGGATGTGATCGTGGCGTTGATGCGGTAAGACATTTTCTCTATCAACTGTTTCCGGGAGAATGGCACATGCCAATTGCTGACCTTGGCAACATATACAAAGGTGACACTCCAACCGACACTTACGCCGCCATGCGTTACATCATTGTTGAATTACTTCAGCAGAACATCATCCCTGTAGTGATTGGCGGAAGTCAGGAAGCTACTTATCATTTATATAGAGCTTACGACAATTTGGAGCAATCGGTCAACTTGGTATGTGCAGATCCTCGTTTTGATTTGGGTGATTTTAATCTAGCCTTAAACGATGAGA
Source organism: Cryomorphaceae bacterium (assembly GCA_022565745.1). Lineage (GTDB taxonomy): Bacteria > Bacteroidota > Bacteroidia > Flavobacteriales > Schleiferiaceae > CSBr16-58. Next base: position 1,055 of record JAIUMB010000139.1, read on the forward strand.
ATTACCTCTCACACATTGTACTTCAAAAACCACACAACCTATACAGCTTTGCCAACTTGGGATACCAAACATACTTTGTAAATCCCGAAGAGCGTGAACTTATGGGTAGAATGTATTTTGACACCTATCGAGTTGGTCAATTGAGGCCTTTCTCCAATGCAGAACCCCCAATTAGAAATAGCGATATATTGAGTATAGACATATCGGTGGTTCGGGCAGCAGAAGCGCCTGGGCACCGACAAGCGTCTCCTAACGGATTAAGCGGAGAAGAGATTTGTGCGCTTAGTCGATACGCCGGCCTTAGCGATAAACTCTCTCTATTCGGTATTTTTGGATACAATCCTGGATTGGACATCAATGCACGAACAGCACAACTAATCGCTGAAGTCATCTGGTATTTTTTTGAAGGGGTTTCGCAAAGAAAAGCGGACTTCCCCATCGGAAGTAAGAGCGATTATCAGAAATTTACGGTGATTATGGAAGATAATCACGAACTAATTTTCTATAAAAGTCCCAAATCAGGACGCTGGTGGATAGAGGCACCTGCAGAAAATGACACCGGGAGTACCAATGAAAGAAATCGACTTATACCTTGTAAATCATCCGATTACGAAGAAGCCATGCAGGGTGAAATACCTTTAACATGGTGGAATGCGTTAAAAAGGTTAGATTAATTTGTTGTTATCCACATTTTTTTGTTAATATTGCAATGTCATTTAGTGAGCACCGATAAATCGGTGTTTTTTTTTGACGGGTTAAATAATTGTTGTAATTTAGCATTTGGTTTAGAACACAACCTGCTTGAATAGTATGAAGAAAAATTACTTGGTATTGCTGCTTATTATCTCTGTTGGCACTTTAACTGCCCAGCAAGAAGTTCAGTGGACGCAATACATGTTTAACAAACTTTATTATAATCCTGGATATGCAGGAATGAGTGATGGAACTTGTATCACTGGATTTTTTAGAAGTCAGTGGGCGGGTTTTGAAAATGCACCGAGCACATCCAATTTCAATATGAACATTCCCGTTTCGTTTTTAGGCGGTGGATTGGGACTAAATGTTGTCAACGACCAACTCGGTGTGATGAATGATGTTATGTTGGGATTTGCCTATTCTTATCATATTGATATTGGAAAAGGGACCCTTGGACTTGGTTTGAGAGGTGATTTAATGAACCGCTCTACAGTTGGGAGTCCAAACTATATTGCTCCTGACGGAACCACTGGTGAAGGTGATGCGGCAATAATACAAGGTGGATCTGATGGAATAAATTTCGATATGGCTTTCGGTGCTTACTACCAAAGTCGGGCTTTTTGGTTGAGCTTATCTTCGGTAAGACTTCTGGAAACGTCCACTGAATTTTCAGCAGGCCAAGGACAAATTCAAGAAATGAATAACCGAAGACACTACTTTTTAGCTGGTGGATATAACTTTAATCTACCCAATACCAACATCATCCTCCAACCCAATATCATGGTGAAGAGCGACATTACGCAAACTTCTTTTGATGCGGGCTTGATGGCTACAATTGCCAACAGACTTTGGGCGGGTGCCGCATATCGTTTAGAGGAATCTTTCAGTTTTATGGGTGGATTTTATCTAACACCCTCTTTGCGCTTTGGCTATGCATACGATGCTGGAGCAGGCCCGTTACGCACAGAGAGCACCGGTAGTCACGAGGTATTTGTATCCTATTGTTTCAAAATCGACATTCCACCAAGAGAACCGGGAATGTACAGACACCCACTGTTCCTTTAAGATTTTTTTTGTATTATCGCGCCGTTAATACAATAAACTGTAAAAACAACACGTTAACTATATCCAACCAGACGACAGTCAATAATTCTACTTCATATGAAAAGGCTAACACTTTTTACTTTAGCTCTCGCTGCATTGACAGCTTGTAGAAGCTCCGATCACGGAGAATTGGTCGGCGTTCGCGACCGACCCGCCTGGTATCCATCAGAGCCTTACGGTATGGTGTTTATACCACAGGGGTCGTTTAACATGGGGAATGCAGACCAAGATGTTCCTTATGCACAAACAACACCCACAAAAACGGTTTCAATTGCTCCGTTTTGGATGGATCAAACAGAGATCACCAATAATGAATACCGCCAGTTTGTATACTGGGTAAGGGATTCTATCGTTCGTTATCGCTTAGGCGAAGACGGAATGGTTGATGGCTATGAATTTGACGATCCCGCAGAAAAGCGAAATCCAACGTTCTTTGATGAGTATATCATGGTTAATTATCCCGAGGAAATGCAAAAAAGCATCAACTGGGATCCTGCTTTAACTTGGCGTCAAGACAGATACCCAAGTTTGGAGTACACAGAAATCATTGAGTCTATTTATCTCCCTCCTGAAGAGCGTCTTTTGGGTGAGCGTATGGTTGATGCTCGTCAACTTAACTACACCTACTTTTGGATAAACAAGCAAAAAGCAGCCAAGAAAGACAATAGAGTGATTTTTGACTTTGATGAAGACAGTGGTTACGATGATGATTTCTATTATCGCGATTACATCAAAGAAACACAAGAGTATTCTAACAGAAGTTCTTTCTTTGAGCAAGAAACCATTAACGTTTATCCGGATACACTTGTATGGGTTCACGATTTTGCCTATTCTTACAATGAACAAATGCATGACAACTACTTCTGGCATGTAGCCTATGACGAATACCCCGTTGTTGGTATCAGCTGGAAACAAGCCAATGCATTTTGTAACTGGAGAACCAAGTATCGCAATGCTTACTTGCGCAACAACGGAGAATACACGGAACAAGAGTTTAGACTACCCACAGAAGGTGAATGGGAATATGCGGCTCGTGGCGGCATGAAAAACATGATGTATCCTTGGGGTGGTCCTTACACAACCAACAGTTCCGGTTGTTACTTAGCGAACTTCAAACCGCAAAGAGGTAACCTTATTGCTGATGGAGGGTTTTATCCAGTAATCTCTACTGCTTATAACCCCAATGGTTACAACTTGTATAACATGGCTGGAAATGTGTCTGAATGGACCAGTTCTGCATATCGTGCTTCATCATACTTCTATGCGAACAATTTTCAGCCCGATTTTCAATATAACGCTGATGAAAGTGATGACGAAGGTCTTAAACTTAAGGTGATTCGCGGTGGTTCATGGAAAGATGTTGCTTACTTTATTCAAGTGAGTACTCGAGATATGGAATACCAAGATACCGCAACAAGCTTTATTGGTTTTAGAACCGTTCAAAGCTTCCTCGGTCGTGACTTTGGCGACTTTTAATTAACTATGTACTCTTTTTTAACTTTTAATTTTTCTACCTATGGCATTAATTGATGTTAACAGCAAAGGCTTTAAAAACTTTATGGCCAAACTCTACGGATTAGGAGCTGGTGTAGTAATCCTTGGAGCGATGTTTAAAATTTTACACTGGCCCGGTGCAGACATTATGTTGATTATTGGTCTATCAACAGAGGCCGTGATCTTCTTCTTCTCTGCATTTGAAAAACCAGCTTCTGAATACGATTGGTCTTTAGTTTATCCTGAATTGGCCGGAATGGAAGATTTAGATGAAGTTGAAGAGAGAATTACAGGAGGTCGTTCTAACGCTGTTCCGTCTACAGTGACTGAAGAGTTAGACGCTATGCTTGAAGAAGCTAAAATTGATTCCGAGCTCATTCAAAGTTTGGGTGACGGATTGCGTCGTTTTGGTGATGCCGCTTCTAAACTTAATGAAACCATTGATGCGTCTGCAGCTACCAATGAATATGGTGAGCAACTAAAATTGGCCAGCAAGAATATGGAGTCTTTAAATGCTCTATACGCTGTTCAACTTGAAGGTTCTGCCAATCATGTTGAAGCTCAAAACTCTCTCATGGAAAAACTCAATGAAAGTCTTTCTAACTCTGATCGATTGACAGATGAGGTAAACAGCTTGGTTAGCAATATGAGCAACCTAAACACTGTATATGGTGGTATGCTAAGCGCTATGAACCCCAATCGTAACTAAAGCGCAACTAAAGATTTTAACCAACCTCGTAAACTAAAACAGAAAGAATGGCTGGAGGAAAACTGAGTCCAAGACAGAAAATGATTAACATGATGTATCTCGTGTTAACCGCACTCTTGGCATTGAACATATCCAAAGACATACTCGATGCTTTGTCTAAGATTCAATATGACCTTGAATCGTCTGCGTCGGCAATTCACAGAGGTAGTCAGAAAATTTATAACGAATTCCTGATTGCAGCCGAAGAAAACCCCGCTCGTGCAGAGGAATGGAAAAACAAGGCTTTTGAAGTACAAAATGTCGCTGATGAAACCTTTGATTTGATTGAGACGTTGAAGACAGAATTGGTTGCTCTTCACGGTGAAATCGGAGAAGATGGAAAACTTCCTGGCGCTGATAAACGTGAGAAAGCTGGCAACTACTTGCTAAACCCTGAAAAAATGGGTGGCGCTGATGGCGGTCGAAAAATGCGTGAACAGCTCAACAGGTTTAGAGAAAAACTTGTATCTATGGTTGAAGGCAACGAACAATTGGTTGCTACTTTAGAAAAAGAGTTTGACACGTCTCCTCAACCCATTAGTAAAGATGGTATGGCAACAGCCGAGTGGGAAAAA
>JAIUMB010000140.1 GCA_022565745.1 Cryomorphaceae bacterium
AAGGGTGGTGCATGGCGTGCCAGCGTTCGCTTTCTTCGTCTTTTTCCAATAGAGGAAAATCGACCACCCACAGGGGGGCAAAGTTTTTAGGGTTGCGGAGTCCGCGTTCGTTGCCAAGGTGCAGGCGAAGTTCGCCCAAGGCCTTGCGCGCGCGATCAGTTTCGTCGGCAATGATCAAAATGAGATCGCCATCCTTGGCGTTCATGGCAGACTTCCACGCGTTTAGTTGCTCGGCGTTAAAGAACTTATCGACCGATGATTTTATAGGGTCGTTGCACTTTACCCAAACAAGACCTTTGACGCCAATTTGAGGTCGCTTAACGTAATCTATGAGTTTGTCGATCTCTTTACGACTCATTTCAGCTCCATCTTCTACCACAATGCCGCCAATGTATTCGGCTTGGTCAAACACTTGAAAGCCTTTGTTTTGAGCTAGTTCAGTGATTTCGGTAAGGGTCATGTCGAAGCGAATATCCGGTTTATCGATGCCATATTTGGTCATGGCTTCTTCGTAGCTCATACGAGGGAAGTCGCCATCTATATTGACGTTGACTACCGTTTTAAGGATGTGTTTGGTAAGGCCTTCAAATGTGTTGAGTATATCTTCCTGCTCTACAAAGGCCATTTCACAGTCAATTTGCGTAAATTCCGGTTGGCGATCGGCACGGAGATCCTCGTCGCGGAAGCAACGTACAATTTGAAAGTATTTGTCATAACCGCTTACCATCAACAACTGCTTGAAGGTTTGTGGCGATTGCGGTAAGGCATAAAAATGTCCTTGATGCATTCGCGAAGGAACCACAAAGTCGCGGGCGCCTTCCGGAGTAGACTTGATGAGGTAAGGCGTTTCTATTTCCAGAAAGTCTTGGTCTGAGAGGAATTTGCGCACCTCCATAGACACTTGGTGGCGAAGTTTAAGTGCTGTTTGCAATGGTTGTCGACGTAAGTCTAAGTAGCGGTGCGTCATGCGTAGTTCTTCGCCGCCATCGGTGTCTGTTTCTATGGTAAATGGCGGTGTTTTACTGGCGTTGAGCAAAGTGAGTTTGCTGACCACTATTTCTATATCACCAGTTGGTATATTGGCGTTTTTAGACTGTCGCTCAACCACACTTCCTGTTACTTGAATCACGTATTCACGTCCCAATTTTTTGGCCTGGGCAAATAAATCGGCATTTTCTTCTTCAAAAAAGCTCAGCTGAGTGATGCCATAGCGGTCGCGCAGATCGACAAATATTTGTCCGCTCATCACCCGACTGCGTTGTATCCAGCCTGCTAAAACAACTTCATTGCCAATGTGTTTGCTGCGGAGTTCCCCGCAATTGTGACTTCTGTACATGATTGAAAATTTTACGCCGCGAAGTTAATGGGAAATGGGGAGCTTTAGAATATAATTACCCATACATTTTTACCTTTTGCCAAAGTTGTATTTATGAAAACACACATGCAAAAGAATTCGACCATGAGTTGCTGATGAAAAGGATGGTTTTGAAAACAATGAACCTATTCCTTTGCGTTCAATGGCGTTGGAGTTGTATGTCCACTCTTCTATGTTTAGGGCTTCGCGAATATTGCACAATGCCACATCGGGAAGCGGCCGTGCTGCGTCGAGCTTCTTTTTTTGCCTTCCAGTCGAGCAATGATGGGAAGAGCTTTGTTTTGATATGTGAAATCTATTTTTACTACATCACAAAGATGTGTCGGATAAACATATTTTACAGCAATCCGATATTTTTTTCATTGATTGTGTTTTGAATAAAAAAAACATCCGCTCCAATATTTCCGTTTTACCTGAAATATGGGTGTATAATTACGATGGGCAAATGGCTGGTGTAGGTAAGAGCGGTCCCGGATTCCAATATGGAATTATGATCGCAACCAGTTTTTGATGTATGTAAATAAATCATTGAATGGGTTGTTTATGTGACGATTTGAAAAAATAAGTGATAATACACACTGATATTAAATGTATTATATGTACTTTTATCACCTGTTTAACCAAAAACCATTCAAACCATGAAAGTATTAAAATATATAGGCATTGGCCTAATCGTATTGGTTTTTGTAACGGTCATATTGACTTTTGCAGCGCCTACAGACTTCAACGTTGAGCGCAGTATTTCTATAAATGCGCCTAAGAGCATCATCAAAGAACAAGTCATGTACTTTGAAAAAACCAAGGCCTTCTCTCCTTGGCACGTCATGGATCCCGACATGAAGGACTGGATGGAAGGTGAAGATGGCACCATTGGCGCAAAGTATTACTGGGACGGGAACGACGAAGTAGGTGAAGGTTATCAGGAGTTGATAAGTGTACAAGAGAATCGCATTGAAATAGACGTAACCTTTCTTCGTCCATTTGAGAGTGTGGCACATACGTATTTTACGTTTGATGAAAACGACAACAGCGTTGATGTTGTTTGGGGTTTTCACTCAAAATTTCCACGTCCTTTTAATATAATGGGTTTGTTTTTCAACATGGAAGATGCCATAGGTCAAGACTATGAAAAGGGGCTTATAAGTTTGAAAGAACTGGCAGAAGGTATTGCGGCCAAACAAGGCTCTGGTATTGAATTGGTAGAGCTTTCTGAGCGTCATTATCTCGGTTTTCGCAAACGCATGCCCATGGATGAAATGGAGGCGTTTTTTGGCGAGCACTACGCAAATCTTTTCGCTTACATCAATAACGTCGATTTTGTAGAGTCCAACGGTCGCGCTACGGCATTGTATTACGACTGGGACGAAGAGAATAACGAGGTAGAGGTAACTGCAGCATTGCCCATTACCGGAAATCTCGATCAAGTATCGCTTGAAGGCTATGAGCAATTGACGCTTTCGGGCAAAGCTTACAAAGCTGTTCATCGCGGAAGCTATGAAACCATTGAAGAGACACACGGTATGATTCACTCTTTTTACGGCAAGCACAACTTGCCCTTGCCTGATTTGGTGGTGGAAGAGTACGTCAATAACCCCAATGACGTTTCAAGCTCAGAAGAGTTGGTTACGAATATTTTTTATGTGGAAAAATAATTGTGTAATGCTTGGAATTGAATAAAGTACTTTGATAACAAATCGTGCTTTATTCAATTCAATTTTTTTGGCAATACCTCGTAAGTTTTTTGTTTCGTACTGTCAAAAATATGTATTTACAGCAAACCTAAATTGGTCGATGAATATCTCCTTAAAAATAGAAATGTTATTTTGCTCATAGAATAGAAGCATTGCTTTTTTGTATTCAATAGAATCGACAGTTCTAAAAGATATCGGACAGTGATTGTGATTCATTAAAATCGCATTACTAACAATTCGGGCGGTTCTTTTATTTCCGTCCACAAAGGGTTGAATGTATGATATGAGCACCAGTAAGAGCAATGCTTTTTCAAAGACATTTTCTTTATTGTTTACCAATTCGCACATGTCTGAAAGCGCTTCCATAATTTGGAACTCGTTGTCTAATGGACGATAATTTGTTCCCGAAATACCCACTCTTCTATTTCTGATATTTTTATCGATCCCAAGTTCTTTAATGAGCAAACTGTGGATGTCTTCAATTTTGGCAACAGATAAAGGCGTCAAGTAGTCGGGGTGGTCTACAATAAAATCAATGGCTTCTTTGTGATTTAGAAGCATTGTAGCTTCTTCCTTTGTTTTTCCGGATGCGGTTTCTTTTTCTTTAAGCAGTCTCTCAGTTTCTAATAAGGAGTATGTATTCCCTTCAATTTGAGATGATTTCCAACTTAGGTCAATAGCAAGTCGCTCAAGTTCCTTTTTAAATTCTATTTCAGACAGTTGAGAAATATTCTTTTCAAATTGCTTTTGAAGTAAGTTTAACTGGTTTAATTCATTGTCTGTAAATAAGTTGCAATATTTAAGAGTCTCTGGTATGAGTTGAAAGTTAAACGTTTCTCTAATTTCTCTTTCATCAATTTCCTTCTTGTAATAGCTGTCAATATCAATAGGAAAGAGAACTTCATAAGTTGGAGAGATTAGATATTTCGTTGATTTTCCCTTACCTTTTTTTGTCAAATAATTTTCATCAATCAATTTTGATATAACTCTTTTTACGGTTGCATAGCTGATTGAATCGTATATGCTTTCGTAAATCTCTCTAGATGAAGCTTCTTTGTTTTTTTTGAGGAGCTCAATAATTTCTGTTTCCCTATTATCAGACATGGATTTGCGGATTTTTAGCTCACAAATATAGTGCTTTAAGCTCAAGTTAGCGCAAATATGAGCTGTATGATTGTTTTTTATGAGCTGAAAAGCAGGTTTTTGTTTTAGAATGGTGTTGCTTAGATGTTCTTGAAATTCTTCAAAACACCACAGAAAGCCCTATTAGTAAGTCTATGGATGAAAAACTTGCATAAAACCCACTGCTGTTTGTTTTACTTGTTTCCGAGTTGGTTTCGCTTTTAGACAAACGTTGATTATAAGAAAATCTGCCAAAGAAAGCTTCTAAAAATAGATTTGACGAAAGTGCAAATGCTAGTCCGGGCCTTATTGACAAATTAAATGCATTTGATGTGCTCTCTGATATTTGATTGCTGATGTCTGGTGAAGCATCAAATGGGTCAACGATGGACCTGTTATCTGTTTTCTGAATGTTGTATGAATAACTACCCTGGCCTTGTAGAATAAAGAATGCTTTTTCTGTTAAGGTGAAGTATCTACGTGCTTCTATCCCAATTCCAAAAGTTTGAATGGTGGTTTCTCGAATATCTGTAGAAATGCCTTCTGGTTGTTCATTTTCAAATTCATTTTGTTGACTATAAGAATAGTAATTGCCAGTTACACCAAGCATGAAGTTTTTTGTGATAAATACACCTGCGGTAACACCGATATCAAACGCAAATACTTCAGATGAGCTTTTGGTTTCACCAAATAAGTTGGAGCCTTCCGTATGATTTTTATTGCTACCTAAATAAAAGTGGCCATTATAAAGCATTTGTCCGGGTGTAAATTGTCCGGATATATCTCCAAAAATCATCACCCCAATAAAGATCAAAATATATTTTCTCATTGTCTAATTTTTTTAGAATATCCAAATAACCGAAAGTCTTCCTGTTCGGGTAGAAAGATTTAAGTTAAACTCACTGTTTCTGTTGGAGATGGATTGAATTTCGTTTTCTCTATTCCCACTTGATTGACTGTACCCAATAAACCCATACGTCAACTCAACCATTAATTTCGAGTAAATAGGAATGACGAGACCTGGTGAAAGTCCGGCATTAAAAAAATCCCAATAATCGCTGTTTGCAGGAACCTTATAAGATTGGCCTAGGAACTTTGAAATTTCTCTCTGTAAAAAATCGCTCGGTGAGTCGTCGTGTCCAAAACGTCTGCCTCCACCAAATTCGGCAAACCCTTCCAAGGAGAACAGCACATGTTCATTGATGGGTTTAAACCATTTGACAGAAGGACCGATAGAAAAGGTGTTCGTAAGATTGCCTTTTCTGAAAATTGAGAATGGTTTTTCGTAACCATACCCCAGCCTGCCTCCGATGGCCCAGTTGTCCGATATCATTTTATGTAAATGGACGGATGTTTTAATCCCTATGAGTTCGGACTTGCTGTTACCGCCAAAGTCTTCGGAAAAAATAAAGTTTAATGACCC
>JAIUMB010000141.1 GCA_022565745.1 Cryomorphaceae bacterium
AGAGAAGCCAAAGCCATGCAAGAAGTGATGGGGAGTTTTTTTTAGGGGGCTGCCTACATTTTCTCTGAAAGGGCGCTTTCAAACCGATCGTGTTTGATATTCTTGCTGAGGTATTCATCGACTTCTGACTGCTTAAGGTTGACAACATTGAAGTCGAGTCGTTTTAGAGAAATACAAGCGTCGATGTCTTTATTCATATAAAGCGCGTCGTTGAATGCCCCTGTATTTATAGGATATAGATGCTCTGATATTATCCCTTCGCCAATAAGATTGAGGTTTTCGTCGTACAGTCCAAGCCAAATATTGTTTTGTGAAAACGCAAAGGCTTCGTTGTTCATGACGTCGTATACAGATATTGAAACAGCTGAGCGTTGGTTTTATCGTCAAGGTCTATTTAGAATAATTCTGCGGATAGTAAGAGGCCTTACCACTCGTTCAACCACGAAAGACACGAAAGATTTGCTTCGCAAATATCTATAGCCACGAATTACCACGAATTACCACGAATGGCTTGAAATGGTCTGGGGTCGGAGGTCTGAGGTTGACAACTGGTAATGCTACGCACGCATGGAGTACTGCGTACGCATGGGTTGCTGTCGCAAGCATGGGGTACTGCGTACGCATGGGTTGCGAATGCATATAAAGGCCAAATATTGGCGTGTACATGCATTCGTAAAACCAAACCTCCAAACTCCCAAACCTCCAAACAGATACAACCCTAAGGCTTTAATAAGTCGAATATTAGCCTCTATATGCATTCGCAAACCCGACCCCAGACCTCCGACCTCCGACTAAACCATCCGGCCAATATTGCCATAAGTAAACCCATGCGCGCGGAGCGCCCCATGCGTGCATCAGCACCCCATGCCTCCATGCTAGCGCAGCATTCGCAAAACCCCGCTCCCGTGCCTCCGTGCTCCTGTGCGTGCGAAGCACATCAAATCGCCTGACTCGACCGCTGTGGTGGTTTTGCCTCCAGTAGCGGGTAATAGCCGTCAAAAACGGAGCACACATTGCGCAAGAAGGAACTTCTAAATAGATTTTCAATCATATTATTTATGCACACCATCACCACACAAACTACTTCTTCTTAAACAACGCAAATATTGTATTCCCGATTTCATCCAGCTTTTCAATAGGCTGCATCATCGCGGGATTTTTTAAATCTACTTGCGATTGATTTACAGTCCTGTCATCCTGTAATGGGTAGATGAGTATGTAGTTGTTGTCTGCGAAATATTTATTGAGATACCCGGGTATTTTTATCATTACGGAGTGGTACGATGGATAATTTTTTCGACTCAATACAATAACGAGGTTGTCTTCTTTTTTAACATCCCGGGCAAGAATTAGAAAGTCTTCCCAGTTGCTGAATTCATGAAATTCGGCTTCAAGTGCATGTTTTGCGTGTATCTTTTGAATGTATTCCAAGGTGTTTTCTGTACCGTAAAACACCATTTTTGCGCCCGTGCTTCGCGCCATATTCCAAATTTTAACCAACCAATATGCAAAGCCAATTTCCTTTTCTGCATTGGCAGGTATAAACACCAAATTACGCTTAATTGTGGCCAGTGGCTGGGACGACTTATACAGAAGGGTTGTGGTATTGCAACGCGTCAAAATGCCAGAGGTGAGTTTTCCTAAAAATGATCCGGATATACCTTTATTCCCCTTTAAGGCCATAACAATATCCGTGATTTTTTGCTCTTTAACTACGTTGGTTATTCCATTTATAATGTTCATGTCATAACGCAAAAGTCCTTCGACCTGGTTATCACTTGATGCTGCTGTTACAGCTGCCAAATCAAGCACTTTTTTCGCGTTTTTCTCGGAAGGTCCATTTGTTTCGAGGTCATCTATAACTGTAAGCGCATAGAGGTGCTTATTGTTTTTACGAGCTTTCACTGTCATGGCAAAGTTTACGGTTTCCTCCACGGTATCAATCTGATCTACAGCTATAAGCATCCGTTCTTTGTTATCTGATTCATCGACGTCGGATGATCCTGAAGCCTCCCGTATGGCCATGTTCTTAGCTCCTTTTTGTGCTTGAAAAGAAGCAACAGTACACGTAATCAAAATCATTAAAATTGTTCCATTTAAAATAGGCTCACCAAGTAGTCGATCGTAAGCTCTTATTTCGGTCAATTCACCATTGTCAAATATCAACTCTAATCCATTTTTCGCCAAAAGTGATTCTGACACCATCTCTCCACTGATGGTAGCCATATCACCTACAGCAGGGTGTTCTCCTTGCATCTCTACAAAACGGACTTTTTTGTTTTCTTTTGACAAAAACGCATCGTCGCTCACTGCAAATAAGTCGGGTGTCAACTCTTCTTTTGGCGTATACTCCTTAGTAAAAATATTGTATCCCACTAAAACTGCTGCTAGCGTGGCTGCTGCTTGTGCTGAGCTCAGTCCAAAAATCAATCGGCGTTGGTCGGCATTAAATCGAAAGGATTTTTGGGTAATCCACGCAGCAATGTATTTGGCTGAAAGTGCAATGATCGTCATGACGGCAGCTACTGTTATGGTTTCCCAATTTTTTAAAAAAGCTCTGTAATCAATGAGCATTCCTACGCCAATTAAGAAGAATGGAATGAAAATCGCATTCCCAACAAATTCTATACGATTCATCAAAGGGGAGGTGTGCGGAATCAATTTATTAAGTGCTAAGCCTGCAAGAAAGGCTCCGATAATTGCCTCTACACCGGCAACCTCTGCAAGTACAGCCCCAAGAAACACCATCACCAAGACAAAGATATATTGAGAAACATTGTCATCGTATCGCTTGAAAAACCACCGGCCTATTAGAGGAAAAATCAACATCACAACCAGAGCAAACAGCGTAATGGAAATCGACAAGCGAATCCAAAATTCATCGTTGACCTCCCCTACGGTCATGCCTACTACAACAGCAAGCACCAATAGCGCTAGCGTATCGGTAATCATCGTGCCTCCAACGGTGATGTTCACAGATTTATCCTTTGCTACCCCAAGTTTACTTACCAAAGGGTAGGCAATTAATGTATGTGAGGCAAACATGCTGGCCAATAAAGCTGATGTAGGTAGAGATAACCCAAGTACGTATAATCCTGCAGCAGTGCCCAAACCCATAGGTATAACAAATGTTAGCAATCCAAAATACAAACTTCGACCACTGTTCTTTTTAAATTCGCCCATATCAATTTCCAAACCGGCCAAAAACATGATGTACAACAAACCGGCGGTTCCGGATAAAATAATACTGCTGTCGCGTTCCATAAGTTGAAAACCATTTGGACCGATAACTGCACCGGCAATAATCAAACCCAATAAATGTGGTATTTTAACCTTATTGAGAATCAATGGCGCAAACAGAATAATTACGAGAATCAACAAGAACTTCAAAACCGGATTGGTTAAAGGAAGGGAATAATCAAACCCTGTTAAAAACACTGTTGCAAATACATCCATTGTGATTTGTTTTAGATGTACGCAAGATACTCATTGATGAAATTAACTTTTGCCAATTGTTTATAAAAAAACATAAAAATTTCTCATTGTGCTTTTCTTCAAAACACTTGAGGTGATTTTTTTGACTCTTAATTCCTAATAATCCCCAACCCCCAACCATCAAATCGCCTGACTCGACCGCTGCGGTGGTTTTGCCTCCAATAGCGGGTAATAGCCATCAAATACAGAGCACACATTGCGCAAGAAGGTGGTGCCGGCTTCTGTGAGGTCGAGGCCGTGATGGCGCAAGGTGATGAGTCCGTCGGTTTCCATGGCTTCCAGTGTGCTGAATCGATTGCTGTTTTCCAACCACGATTGAGTAGCATCGTCCCAGTCTGCCGTGCGGTAACAGGCAATGGACTGGATGATTTCGCGGGCGTTGCGCTCGTTGTCGGTGACCAGGTGTCCTTTGATGACGGGCCACTGTTCTTCGCGAAGCATTTTTTGGTACGTTTCGTTCTTTTTTTCGTTTTGCCAATAGGCGCCGCCTACGTCGGAGATGGAGGAGGTGCCCAAGCCGAGCAGCAATTGCTCGCGCTTGTGGGTATATCCCATAAAATTCCGGTGAAGATTGCCCGCTTCGCGATCACGAAACATACCGTCGTCCGGAAATACAAAGTGATCCATGCCTACGTCGGCGTAACCGGCTTTGAGGAATGCATCTCTACCCATGTGATGCAGTTTGAGCTTGGTGGCCGGGTCGGGGAGGTCGTTTTCATCGTATGCGCGTTGGCCCGGACTGGTCCAGGGTACGTGGGCATAGGAGTAAAAGGCCAAGCGGTCGGGCTTGAGCCCCACGGTTTTGTTGAGCGTATCGGCAAAGTTGTCTGGGTGCTGAAACGGCAGCCCGTAGATCAAGTCAAAATTGATGGATGTATAGCCAATCTCACGTGCTTCACGGCACACGCGATCGACGTCTTCTACGGTTTGAAAGCGATGAATGGCGGTTTGCACTTTGGGGTCAAAGTCTTGTACGCCCAAACTCAGCCGACGAAAGCCAGCGTCGAATAGCACCTGTAGGTGTTCGCGGGTGGTATTGGCCGGATGGGCTTCAAAACTGTACATTTCTCCGGGAGGAACGTGGGGCGTTTTCAACAACTCCTCCATCATCCAACCTAAGTTTTCAGCAGAGAAAAAGGTGGGAGTGCCGCCGCCTAAGTGAATGCCAGTAATCTGCACATCTTCGTCGATGAGATCGCGATACATGGCGTATTCCTTGAGCACGCTGTTGATGTACGGACGTTCTACGAGGTGGTTTTTGGTGATGCGTTTATTGCAACCACAATAGGTGCATAAACTCTCGCAAAATGGCAGATGAATGTATAATGCAAACCCACCTTGTTTGCGCGACTCCATTGCAAACCGCTTTCGAGCCTCATCGGCATCAAAGAGTTCGGTTTTCCAATCGGGTACGGTGGGGTAGGAGGTGTAGCGTGGTACAGGTAGATTGTACTTTTCCCAAGTTGATGGCGTCATGGTGCAGAACTTTGCGGCAAAGGTCGAGGAGCAATGTTGCTAAAATGATGACGGGTATCATATTTAGTATTTGCGATGAAGAATAAGTTTTTATGGGTACAACCTTAAAAAGTAATTTATTTCACTTGTTTCTGTGGTCATAACCCAAAAAATGATTTTAAGATCAAGTTACATTGAAAGTAAAAGGCCTTTCATAAATAAGTCACTAATTATAATTTTATACAAACGATAACAGGTCAAACTTGTAGAACGAGGGAGTAGAGGTTTTGGTCGAAAAAGTACGGAATGTCGTTCTACTTCGAACAGTAACCTGTTTTCACGTTTGTTTCAGGATGTCTGGTCCTGAGGAAACTTCCCAAGGCGCCATCCCTCTGACGCGAATACGGGGTGTTTTTTCGATGCTGATGTCACAACTTCAATCCATGTCACAAAATCTTCATTTGGAAGCCCAACGCTCCGTCAGGCCTTTCGCTTTAGCGAAACCTCTGTGTCCTCTGCGCTTCTCAAAACTGAACTTTCAAAACGAGGGAATTATCCCGGATGAACGCCCAATCAGTGTAAACACTCCCAAAATTCCTCTGTG
>JAIUMB010000142.1 GCA_022565745.1 Cryomorphaceae bacterium
GTGGCGTAACTGTGAGGTAATTAGAAATAGCCCTCTAATAATAAGCTATAATTATATCTTTCAGTCACTATAAAAACCTCCAACTTTTGTAATATTGCAACGAACCCCACAAGCGTCTAAATAGTAATGAGCAACAACCACCCACAAGGCCCCATAGGTATTTTTGACTCCGGTGTAGGAGGATTGACCATCGCTCGTGCTGTACGCGCGTTGATGCCCTACGAAGACATCTTGTACTTTGGCGATACCTTGCACCTGCCCTACGGCGAAAAATCGCCGGATGCCATCAGAAGATACAGCGATGCCATCGCGCGTTTTCTCTTAAAGAATGAGGCCAAGTGCATTCTCATTGCCTGTAATTCAGCTTCGGCAAATGCCTTTCACCACTTGAAAAACAACTTTCCTGAGGTGCTTTTTATCAATGTCATCGACCCGGTGGTTGATTATGTCAGACAAAAAGACTACGCATCCGTGGGCGTCATTGGTACCAAGGCGACCATTAGTTCCAATGCTTATCAAAAAAGACTGAACGGCGTTAGCAAGCAGGTCATCGCCAAGGCCACACCGCTGTTGGCCGCCATGATTGAAGAGGGTTTTACCGATGGAGACGTAGCAGAGTCGGTGATTACGGCTTATTTGGGCAATGACCATGTCAGTCACAGCGACGCCCTCATTCTCGGATGTACCCACTACCCGCTTATCAGTGAGAAAATACAAAACATCGTCGACGACCACTGCGAAATCATCGATGGACCGGGGATTATTGCAACATTTACCAAAGACCAACTGGAAGCGCGAAAGCTAATGGCTGCGCGACAAAAACCGGGAACCATACGCATGTATGTATCAGACCACACGCCGTCGTTTGCACGATTGGCCAGTTTGTTTTTTGGTGACAACCTCGATTTAAAAGAACAAAATTTAGCCTATGATCCGTTGGGATAACTGCTTTTCTGGCATTCGCTTTGGCGAAGAATCGCTATCAGAGCCTACGCGAACGCAATACGAACGCGATTACGACCGCATCATTTACTCATCGCCTTTTAGACGCTTGCAGAATAAAACGCAGGTCTTCCCCCTCCCGGATGCAGTATTTGTTCACAACCGCCTTACCCACTCACTGGAGGTGGCCAGTGTAGGACGTTCACTGGGAAAACAGTGCGGACAGCGATTGCTAAAAAAACACGGCGATGCGTGGAATGAAGAAACACGCACCTTTTATCAATACGATTTGCCTCTGGTTATTTCAGCTGCGTGTTTGGCCCACGACATTGGCAATCCCCCTTTTGGTCACAGCGGCGAAGAGGCCATCGGCAACTACTTTCAAAAAAATGGGGATGTTGTCATTGATGGTAAGCCCTTACGCGCCTACGTTGACGAAAAGTCTTGGCACGATCTACTCAAATTTGAAGGCAATGCCAATGGCTTTCGCTTATTGACCCACCATTTCCCAACGCGTTTGGTGGGTGGATTTAGGCTGACTTACACGACTCTTGCTTCAATGGCGAAGTATCCCTGTGCAGCCGTGGCCTCGGACAAAAAGAAAGGCCTTCACCGCAAGAAGTTTGGCTTTTTCCAAGACGACGAAGCGCGCTTTAGAGAAATGGCCACGCGGTTAAACATGGTTGTAGATCAAGACGAGCCGAGAAGTTACCTGCGTCACCCATTTGTAAGCATGGTGGAAGCCGCCGACGATATTTGCTATTTGGTCATGGATTGGGAAGACGCCCATCGTTTGGGCATCATTCGTTTTGATGAAGCCAAAAGTGCATTAATGCCCATTCTTGAAGCATCGGGGGCGGATATGGATCGCGTGATGGAGAATTTAAGTGGGCTCAAGCAAGACCCCAACGAAAGCATCGCCTATTTGCGTGCCAAAGTCATTGGGACATTGATAGGCATGTGTGTGGATGTATTTGAAGAACACGAAGCCGCCATTCTCAACGGAACCTTTCCCAAAGCATTGATCGACTGTATACCTACGCAAGTGCAGCAGGCCCTAGAAGCCATTCGAAATGAATCTGTACAGAAGATCTACCGTCACCCTTCGGTAGCGCGGATTGAAATTAGTGGCCATGAGGTCATTACAGGACTTCTTGAAGCCTATATACCGGCGGTGTTGCAACAATCGCCTACGGGAAAAGAGAAGAGTTTGCTGCATCTGCTGCCCGGACAATACCGACAACCTGCAGAGAGCAGCGACTACCAAAAGATTCTGTCCATTTTAGATTTTGTGTCTGGCATGACCGATATCTACGCCTTACAGCGTTTTCAAGAACTGAAGGGCATACGCATCAGCTTATACTCTTAAAGGCCTCTACAACATCCTCGGCCTTTATGCGGTGGAGGCAGGCCAAATCTCCGCGCCAGCATGGCTTATTGCCAAATACAGAGCACGGCCGACAGGTCAGTTCATCCGTAGAGATTTCCACGTGCACCTGGGTATGTAGTGGTGTAAACCCGGCGTCTTTGTGCGTGGCTCCCCAAATGGTAATAACCGGACAATGCACCAAGGCGGCCAGGTGACCGTTGGCACTGTCCATACTTACCACAGCGCGCAATCCAGACATAAACTTAAGCTCTTCACGCAATCCTCCCGAAAATACGGCCAATTTTGCCCCGGTTTCATGAGCAATGCTTTGAAGAAGTTCTCGCTCTTTTCCGGGGGCGCCAAATAGATACACCTCTTCATCAAGGGATTGCAGCGCTTTTACAAACATAGGGATTTTTTCCTGTGGCAATGCCTTTTGAGTAAACCCGGCAAAGGGCGCAAACCCTACCCCCTTTCTAAGACCATCAAAGTGGAAAATCGGCGGCGCCTGAATAGTGCTTACTTGCATCCCTGCTTTTATGAACGTTTGTCGATAGCATTCCACCATTGGTTCGAGTTCAACCCGTTGCTTGTTCTCCTTAGCGGTGAGTTTTTTACGCAATTCGCGCTGCTTATCTAAAACGACTACTTTGGTTCCACCAAGCTTAAACAAAGCACCGATGGTTCTCGACCTAAGGACATTATGCACATCCACCACGGCGTGAAAGCGTTTCTTTTTCAACTTTGCATACAAACGAGTGAGGCCAAACAATCCGCGGTGTTTGTTTTGCAAATCCGGCACGAAGATGTCCACCCTATCCAAATGGGAGAAAATGGGCACCATCGCCTTTCGCGTAAGCAAAGTGATGTGTACGTCGGGGTTCTCGTGAAGGGCACGATAAACGACTGGATAAAGCATGGCCACATCGCCCAGAGCGGATAATCGGATGAGAAGAATCCGGCGGGCCATTGCTGTTACGACTTACTTTTGTTATACAAAACCGGATTGAGCGACGGGTCGTTATACATCTTTACTTGGCGGTACACCTTGTAATAACGCTTTCCCATTTGCACCTCCTCCATCAACTGGGCAATGGCCCTGGTGAGGTCTGCTCGCTGGGTATGTAGCAATTGTTGTTTGGCCTTGAGGAAGTCTATGTTTTCGGTATTTCCCCGTGCAACCTCCACATTCATGTGGTACACCTTGAGGGCCAATATGGACAAACGATCAATGGCCCAAGCCATACTCTCCGTATTGAGAATGGCATCCTTAGCCGGCGTTTCCGGCAGGTTTAGCACGTCAATAAACACATCATCTAAACGCTCTACCAAGTCCGTTCTTTCTTGATTGGACTTATCGATACGTCGTTTTACTTCCATACCACTTTCCGGCTTGATTTCCGGATCGCGTACAATGTCCTCCAAGTGCCATTGAACGGTATCAATCCAGCACTTTTTGTAAAGGAGTCCTTCGAGTGTGTTTTCAGAAAAAGGATTGTTGATGGGTTGATCAACCTCATCATTAACGTGGTAATCTTCGATGACACGTTCAAAAATGGCGTACCACGACTGTACGTGGTCATGTGGTGAATTATCAGGCATTCCAAAGTTTTGTAAAGGCCTTATTGAGGCGGTTTAATGCTTCGTTGAGTACGGTTTCGGAGGTGGCGTAGGAAAGGCGAATGCAATTGGGTGCACCAAAGGCATCGCCAGTAACGGTAGACACATTGGCCTCTTCTAAGAGATACAGACTCAAGTCGGTGGCGTTTTCGATGGTTTTTCCGTTTACAGACTTCCCAAAATAAGCGGATACATCGGGAAAGGCATAAAATGCGCCTTGGGGCGTGTTAACAATCAGTCCGGGCATTTGCTTTAAACCGGCAATGACCAAGTCTCGGCGTTTTTCAAAGGCAGACCTCATGTATTCGAGTTCTGAGGGGTCGGCTTTCATGGCGGCTATGGCTGCACGCTGCGTGATGCTCGACGTGGCCGAGGTGAATTGTCCCTGCATTTTATCACAGGCAGATGCCAATTCCTTTGGCGCGGCCATATAACCCAAGCGCCAGCCTGTCATGGCAAATCCCTTAGACAAACCATTGATGATAACCGTACGGTCTTTCATCCCCTCAATCGAGGCAATGCTGGGCACTTTTCCACTGTAGGTAATAAGTTCGTAGATCTCGTCAGAAATCACTGTTAAGTCCTGGTGTTCCTTTATGACCTTTGCCAAAGCCATTAGTTCTTCTTCCGTATAAATACTGCCTGAAGGATTACACGGTGAGCTGTACAATAGAATTCTCGACTTAGGTGTAATGGCTTTTTCAAGCTGTTGGGGCGTCATTTTAAAATCTTGTTCCACGCCAGCTGGGACAATGATAGGAACACCACCGGCAATTTCCACCATGGCCACGTAGCTTACCCAATAAGGTGCGGGGATAATCACCTCGTCGCCCGGATTGATTAAACACATAATGGCATTGATGATGGCCTGTTTGGCACCGGTACTCACCACGATTTGGTCGATGTTGTACTCGAGTTGGTTGTCGCGCTTTAATTTTTCAACAATCGATTGACGCAAATCTGCATATCCAGGAACTGGTGTATAGTATGAAAAGTCGTCATCAATTGCTTTTTTAGCGGCCTCTTTGACGAAGTCTGGCGTGGTAAAATCGGGTTCACCCAGGCTCAAACTGATGATATCGACACCACTTTCTTTTAGTTCGCGGCTCTTCTTTGCCATGGCTATCGTCTGACTTTCAGACAACCCTTTGATACGGTCAGATAAACGCATGTAAAATGATTTGATTTGGTGCAAACATAGTGAAGAAAGAGGGTTTATTATTGAGAATGGAAAATGGAAAATGAAAAATGTAGGATGAAGAATGAAGAATGTAGAACCTTAGCAGAGCTCATTGACCGGAGGAATCGATTTTATTACAATAAAAACATTTACACCAAAATAGGCTATACGCACTTAGGCTGTACAAATCAAATATTGGCCATTATACGCATCCGCAAACCAAACCTCCAAACCTCCAAACTTCCAAACAGATACAAGCCTAAAGCATTAACAAATCAAAAATTGGCCTTTATATGCATCCACAAAACCCTGCTCCCGCGCTTGCGACAGCAACCCACGCGTGCATCAGCTTCTTTACGCGATAAATCGCGTCTCTACTTAACAAATCAAATATTGGCGTGTATATGCACCCGCAAACCAAACCCCCAAACCCCCAA
>JAIUMB010000143.1 GCA_022565745.1 Cryomorphaceae bacterium
AGATAATAACAGTACTCTTCACCATTTACCAAACCCGTATCAATATAAAAGCCTTCGGTTGAAAATCCTATGGAATCAAAATTTCCACTTAATTGCGGGGATTCACGAAACACTACAATGGTATCGTTGCGCCAGGGCCCTTGAAATTGATAAGTCAGAGAAATTTGGCCATTGCTTCCACGTGTTCTCAAGAATGGTTGAGTTGCCGTTACAGATTCACCGAGCTTTGTTTGTGACGGCATTAAAAGTAAGTCGACTCGATAATTATAAATACTATCGCGGGTATTTAAATCTTCATCGACAAAGGTTGTATCTGAAAGTTCGTCTTTTGTTTCAATCAACACATAATCGTCTCCATCGATGCCATTTGCTCTGTACAACTCATATCGATAAGGCGGAGGAAATAGTATCGTATCTAAATCATATGGTCTGGTCCAAGCCACGTTTATAACACCATCAATGGTGTCTGTAACTTCCACATCTGCATTGGTCAAAACGGGAAGTGTTTTAGGCAATTCTGCACAAACTTCATCGGAAGCAATACTTTCGGATCCATCTGGATAAACGGCCACGATGCGATAACAATAAACGATGCCTACTTTCTCGGCCTCGTCATCGCTGTAAAAGGTATTGTTGATTCCGTTGACCTCAGCAATTTTTTCAAATAATCCACCCGGCACACCGGTTTCACATTGCCCTGGGTTCCATCCAGACGGCCCTTCTCGCCGATATATATCGTATCTCACAGCGCCATCACATCGAGGTGGTTGCCATGTAAGCTCAACACCTAAAGCAGTGCCAAAAGCGTCTGGATCCCTAGGTGGTGGAGAAATCACTTGAATTTGAACAGTTTGATAACCAGTTAATGGCGGTCTTCTCAACGGAGGTGGATTATCTTGAGAACGGAAATAAACAAAATAATTTTGTTGTCTGATGTGGTTACATGCCGTACGCCATGTAAATCGTCTGGTTACTGAGCCCAGGCCGGTGACATTTCCGGTCAAAAACGCCGGTGAGTCGACTTCAAAAGGCCCACCCTCCGCTCTTAAATCGAGTGGATCGTTGTTGGGGTCAATGGCTGTAATGTCAAATATCAATGTATCACCAGCAACCACACAAAAAGGGCCAATAGGCGGAATTTCAGGGGGGTCATTATCACAATTACCCATGATGGTAACCTGCAAATCTCTTGTTACACGACTCAATAGTGCCCAAACGCCTGAAGGCGATTTGCGATATTCTAAAATTTCTATGGCAAAGTTAAACTGGCCTTGTATCTGCGGTACGTCCCATATCAAATCTCCCGTAATGCTGTCTATGGTCACTGGATCTTGCACAAACGCGGGGTCATACGTTGAGCCAAAGGGTGTTCCGTTGACGCCACGAACATCGACCAAACGATAGGCCAAGGAATCACCGTCAATGTCAAAAGCTGCAGGATTGTGAACAAAAAGCTTACCAGCACAACCGTCATCTATCGGTGGATTAAGTAACTCTGGACTGCTGTTTGGACCAAGAATTGGGTTGATGATAATGGTTGTTTGCAGATAAAAGACCACATTAACAGAATTGGGTATATTAGACACACCTTGATTCCTATTGGGGTCTTGCATAGATATGGTAAATGTACCAGATGAGGGATAGCTGTGGGTACCTCTATAAATATTTTTTTTTACGTCATTGGCATTGGGTATAATCTCCCCCATGCCAGCAGGCGCACAACTTCCCGCTGTGTTACCATTGATTCTCGGGAGGAAGTCAGAGGTATTATCCCCCCAGAAAACCTCTAATTCGCAGCGATCTGCAGGACTGCTGTTTTTGGTATACGTAGTGATGGTGACCTCGTAATTGTTGCCTCCTAAATGACGATAAGTGATTTCGCCTGCACGATTATGTGTGGCGTAACTCACTGTAGCAGTAAGAAAAATAAATATTAAAAAGACGAGTCTATTCACTAAAATCACCTATTGCTTCGGCGTTGTTTATTTGTTACAAAAAACGCTATAAAACTACAACAAACATTCGATTTGCGGCCGTTAAATTATGTGTTGTTTTACTACAAAACCCGCGCCGTTTTTGTTTTAGACGTAAATCTTTATTTAAAGGTGGACAACCTTTATTCTTACACATACTATCTTTACACACCAAAACCAATCCCCATGAAAAGAATAATACATCTATCACTTGCCCCATTTACAATCGTCCCTCTGGCCTTTACCGTAGTTTTTGTGATTAACTTGTTTACTTTTCCCGACTTGTGGATTCCTTTGGAAACCATGTTTACTTGGGTTTTGTATGTGGTGTTGATTATGATTGGACTCATATCTTACTTTGTGGTGCATATATTTTATACCGAACATATCCGGAGCGACAAAAAAACACTTTGGACCATTTTACTCTTTTTTGGTCACGTGGTTGCCATTCCTGTATACTGGTATATGTTTGTTTTAAATGACCATTGAGCGAATAATCCATAAAAAGACATTTGCTTTTTTTAAAACACCATTAACTAACTCATGGTTAAATAACCATCTAGAAGGCTCCTTCCTAAACCTGTTTTTCTAATGGTTACTTTATTTACTGGCTTTACAAACCCTCAACAAAAAGTGTCATCCCTTTTACGGCTTTTTCTTTTATAATTTCCACATCAAAGGGTAAACCTCTTGGTATTTCTGCGGCAGGATCGATGCAATACACTTTACAGTTTTCTGGAGCATAATTGATCAAACCCGCAGCAGGATACACCTGTAGTGAAGTGCCAACAATCACTAATACATCTGCTTCCGAAATAATTGGAATGGCTTCGTCAATGGCAGGCACCGCTTCACCAAACCACACCACATGTGGCCTTAACGGTGATCCATCTGGTGCTAAATCCCCCAGCAAAATATCTTTACCATTTAATTCAACAATCAAATCTGGATCTGAAGCGCTTCTCCCCTTGTCCAACTCGCCATGAAGGTGTAATACATTTTTTGAGCCTGCCCGTTCGTGTAAATTATCAACGTTTTGTGTAACCACATAAACGTCATAATGGCTTTGGAGATTAGCAATGGCCTGGTGAGCAGCGTTGGGATTTACTTCATACAATTGTCTTCTTCTGGCATTGTAAAAGTCTAAAACAAGACCTGGATTCTTGGCAAAGGCTTCAGGCGTTGCTACTTCGTATACATCGTGATTCTCCCACAATCCACCGTGGTCTCGAAATGTCTTTACGCCACTTTCGGCACTGATCCCAGACCCTGTAAAAAAAACCATTTTTTTCACTTGTTCAAAATTTTTTATTTAGTTTGATTCCAAAGATTTCGAAAAGGCTTCGCCGTTCATTTTACAACGAACTCCTGATGGCAAAAAAGAGCAACCTCCAAATTGTTTATTGCTCATATCTTTGACCATCATCTATATTTTAAATACTAGGCCATTAGATTAAAACAAATTCCAACCCCTGGTTATTTTTTTTCAATCACCTCCTCGGAAAAATTGATGCCGTACTCAGACAACCCCTTTAACATAGGCGTGTAAATATCTTCCGTAACCGGCAATCGCACACCCGTTTGTTTAATTTTACCCGAAAGCATCAATTCAGCTCCAAGTGCCAATGGAAGACCAACAGTGTCTGACATGGCTGTTTCCTTGGCAGACTTTCCTTCATAAACCATCGAGCTGTTTAAAGTAAAGTGCTGATTGTTGAGCTGGTAATCCACTTTGTGATACATCACGATCATATCTCTATCGGTAGACTTCATATGCCATTTCTTCATCAATAGCTTTTCAAGCAATTGGGCTGGTGTTCCTCTATCCAAACCAATCGGTTCATCTGAAAACAAACCAATCCATTCTAACTTCTCCATCAAATCTGAGTCTTGGGGAATATTGAGGTAATGCATCAGTTTGAGTTCAATAATATCACTGGGGTGGTAGGCTAGAAACATATTGACAAATTGACGGTGTGTAAGGTCATGTGTGTTTTCAATGTAGTAACTATCATCGGTCATGCCCAATTTGACAAACACATCCCATGCTCTACAAAAGCCGGGGCGTCTTAGCGTACCCCGAAAAATGGTCGGTACATCTTGCAGACCGTAAGTACTTCTATACCTCAACGAATCGCGATTGGGGTAACCTTCAAATCGGCCATATTTAGGGATATTCATAAATTCGGTGCGACGAAATAGCTGATGGTAAGGAATATATTTGTAGCGGCCTTCTTGGCGAAACTTTACCGCTCCTCCAGCGCCGGCCAAAACAACATTTCGCGGATTCCAGCTAAAAATATACTGCCAAGGATTATCTTCTAATCCAGGTGCGGGCAAACCTCCAGTAAATGATTCAAAGCCATGTATTTCTGCGCCTTCACGTCTTAACTCATCGAGCATTTTCATGGCAGATAAGTGGTCAATGCCTGGGTCTACTCCCATTTCGTTGAGAAACAACAAACCTTTGCGTTCTACTTCATCGTTGAGCGACTGCATCTCTTCCGAGACGTATGAAGCCGTGAGCAAATTTACCTCGTATTGTAAACAATCTTTTGCAATCACCACGTGTAAGTGCGCGGGAACCATAGACACAACCAAACTGGCACGTTGGATTAAACGCTGACGCAATACGTCATCATCAAGAGAAAACACAACCGTCTCCGTGCGATGATGATCGGCCTTTTTTTCCTTGAGCAAGGCTTCATCTCTATCTGCAATGACTAATGTCCAACGATTTGCTTCGCTCTTTTCCTGAACAAAACGAATAAAACGAGTTGCCGATCTGCCGGCGCCAAAAAGAACGATGGTTTGAGACATGATTCAAATAATTTTTGAGCGAAAATAGAACACTAAATGACGTCTGCAAAGTTGTTCTTCGATTTAAAGATAAATTTACCAATCATCAGTCGGACTAGATATCTATTTTTGCAGGGTGAAATTTTTACTTGTTTACCTATTTATAACAGCTCCCTTCTTTGCCATTGGACAAAGAACGGTGATGATGTATAGTCATGACACCCTGCCTTTTCAATATGGCGACCATCCTTCCGTAAATTCGTTAAAAATTGAGGATGTGCCAGATTCTACGGTCACCATCATCGTGGATATCAAAGGGCTATTGGTGGTCAAAACCCTCCCCTTTGGTCAAAAAAACCTAGTTTACGAATTAAGACCCGGCAACAGAGGTCAAATGGGACTATGGTACAGAGGCGACAAGGCTAAAATGGCTGAGTTGACTGTTTCATTCATTAAAACTGAGCGGCCTTTAATGGCATCAATACCTAAGCAAAATGATCATACTTACAATCAAGAAGATTCAGTTTTCACCTCTGATGTATTCACGACAAACGAAGAGACGGCAATAGCAGACACCTTTGATTTATCGAGTGAAATCGTTTCCATTAACGATACTATTGATGAAGATACTGAAAAAGAACCGTCAATTGCTGAGACAAAAATAGCTGTAGACACCCTGCCCTCTCATTCTACTAATGTAGCGATTGAATATAATGATATAGATGTATGGACGGCGTTAAATGA
>JAIUMB010000144.1 GCA_022565745.1 Cryomorphaceae bacterium
CGCATACAAATGACGGTATGTTAGACAGTAAACAAACAGCCTATCTGGAAAGGGTTGGAAAAATGTGGGAGGAAGTTGGCCTTACCAATATTGGAGGAAAGATACTCGGGTATTTGCTGATATGCGGAAAGCCGATGGTGTCTTTTCAAGAATTGGTGGACGAACTTGGGGTAAGTAAAGCCTCAGTGTCCAATAATCTCAAAGCACTTACGGGCATTCACTTTGTGGATATGGTGAGACCAAAAGGCGATCGAAAATCCTATTACAAGCCCAACAAAGTTGACATGGTGGAGATGATGAAGAAACGCTCGGCATTATTTGAACTCTATGCGAATGTTATGGACGAAGGACTGGCATTTGTCGAAGATAAACAATCCGATGCAGCAGCATTTATGCAAGAAACCCGCGATTTCTACCGCTGGATGAAAAAGAAAATGCCTATGCTCCTTGACGAATATCGTGAAACCAGACATCATTAAACCGATAACATGAACCGATTAACCTCAACCACCATTCTTCTCGCAGCACTATGCCAAATGGCCTTTGCCCAGCAGCCCAAACCAGAAGAAATCATCAAAAAGATGGAAGACCGTATGCGCGGCGAAACCGCGCAAATGGAACTCACCATGACCATTGTACGACCGCGCTTTACCCGCGAAATAAGTATGCGCTCTTGGGCAAAAGGTGATGATTACTCCCTGATTCTCATAACAGCACCCGCACGCGACCGCGGCACCGCTTTTCTCAAGCGATACAACGAAATCTGGAATTACCTCCCTACTGTAGACAGAATGATAAAATTGCCCCCCAGTATGATGGGACAAAGCTGGATGGGATCGGATTTCAGCAACGACGACTTGGTTCGTGAAAGCTCCACCGTCAACGATTTCAACCACCGCATTTTGCGCTCGGAAACCATCGACGACCTCGACTGCTGGGTAATAGAGTCCATCCCAAAACCTGAGAGTTCAGTGGTGTTCAGCAAGGTCATTTTATGGATCAGCAAGGAACACTACTATCACCTTCGCAGCGAGAATTACGACGAGCGTGGCGATCGTGTGTCTACCATTGTTTTATCGGACATCAAAACCCTCGGCAACCGCACCATGCCCACGCGCATGGAAATGACACCCGAGGACAAAAGCGGCCACAAAACCATTTTGGTTTATACTTCCGGCGTTTTTGATGAAACCCTTGAGGATCGCTTTTTTTCCGTGCAAAATTTAAAAACCATCCGCTAACACCAACCAACGATGATACTCTTCAAACTCGCTTGGCGAAATTTATGGCGCAGCAAACGACGTACCTGGATCACCATATCCTCTGTTTTATTTGCCGTGCTTTTAGCCCTCTTTTTAGAGTCAATGGACCGCGGCTCTCAGGAAGTGATGGTGCAAAACGTGGTGCGCTTTTCCACCGGGTACGCCCAACTGCAAGATACGCTGTATTTCGATGAATCGCACATCGACAACGCCATGCTCTGCGACGACGATTGCATGGAAAAGTTGCTAGAAGATTTTCCCAATCTTGCCTATACGGTGCCTCGCTTGGAAAGTGTTGCGTTAGCTGCTGGTGACGAAAAAACGCGGGTAGGATTCATCACCGGCATCCACTACGAATCTGAAAACCGATTCAACAACATCGGCGAACGAATGCGAGAAGGCCATTTTTTTACAGGAGCTGATGATGAAGTGGTGATAGGCACCGGTCTCGCCCGCTCCTTAGACCTCAAAGTCGGCGATTCAATGGTGGTATTTGGACA
This sequence comes from Cryomorphaceae bacterium, assembly GCA_022565745.1. Lineage (GTDB taxonomy): Bacteria > Bacteroidota > Bacteroidia > Flavobacteriales > Schleiferiaceae > CSBr16-58. The sequence continues at coordinate 1,763 of JAIUMB010000144.1, forward strand.
AGGCTTTCAGGGCGCTATGGCCGCCGGTAAATTTGTGGTGGCCGGACTGGTGCAACACCCTGTGCCCGATTTAAACGAGCGCATTGTATTTATGCCACTTCACCAAGCACAGTGGCTATTTGATGCCTTCGACCGCGTCAACCACCTCAAGTTGGTTCCCCAACGACTGCGCCATCACCAACGCCTTGTAGATGCCATTAATGCTCATCCCGACTACGAAGCCTTTAAGGCTTTTACGTGGGAAGAGCTGCAACCCGAGTTGGTGCAAACCATAGAATTCGACCAAGCTGGAACATTGGTGTTTTTGTTAATCCTTTACGTGGTCATCGGATTTGGTATTTTCGGAACTGTATTGACCATGACCTTGGAGCGCGAAAAAGAATTTGGTGTGCTCATCTCGCTGGGAATGCAACGACGCAAACTGGCACAGGTCATCTTTACCGAAACCCTTATCATGAACTTCTTGGGCGTGTTGTTTGGTTTACTCCTCTCCATCCCCGTGTTGCTATACTTCTATTACAACCCCATACCCTTAGGTGAAGGCATGGAAGACATGATGGCCGAGTATGGCATGGAGGCTGTACTTCGCTTCTCCCTCGACCCGCAGTTCTTTTACCAGCAAGCCATCATCGTATTCTGTATCAGCATGGTCATTGTGGCTTATCCTGTCGCTCGTGTGCTGCGCTTAGACGTATTAAAAGCTGCTCGAAAATAAAAAAACAAACCCGTTATGCAACTCATTAAAATGGCTTGGCGCAACATCTGGCGCAACAAAGTACGAAGTTTGGCCGTCATGACCGCCGTGTTACTTGGACTGGTTGCGGGAATGTACGCCGGCGCTCTAGTTGAAGGCATTATGCAATCCCGTTTCGAAAACTTCATCGACAATCAAGTGTCACACATTCAAGTTCACCATCCGGATTTTATTCGCGAAAATGAAGTGTTCCAAACCGTTGGCAGTGACCTTCGGACTTTGGAAGAGGTACGTGCTATTTCCGGGGTAACCTCGGCCACCGTGCGCACAAGGGTTCAAAGCATGATTGCTTCCGCCTCCTATACCGGTGGTGTTGAACTTTATGGCATCAGACCCAAAAGCGAAAACCAAACCACCAATTTTTCACGTAATTTGGTGGAAGGCGATTACCTAGAAGGCGAATCAACCAATGGCATTCTCATTGGTGGGGCACTGGCCGAAAAGTTAAAAGTAGGTGTCGGCTCAAGAATTGTTTTGTCGTACCAAGACAAAGACAACAACCTCGTTTCCGGCGCATTTATCGTACGTGGCATCTTTAAATCCGGTTTTACACGCTACGACGAAATGACGGCCTTTGTTTTCCAAGAATACCTCAACGAGTACCTCGGTATTGGTCAGGATTTCCACGAACTGGCTGTATTGGCTGAAGACATTGAGAACCTCGACGAGATTTATTCAGAATTGCAGAAAGTCTTTCCCAACAGCTCCGTTAGAAAATGGAATGAGATTGAACCTGCTCTGGAAATCATGATCACCTCCAGCGGCTTGTTCTCTTATATTTTCATCATCCTTATTATGATCGGACTGGCCTTTGGCTTGCTCAACACCATGCTCATGGCTGTCTTTGAGCGCACCCGCGAAATCGGCATGCTCATGGCCATTGGCATGAATCGCCGAAAGGTCTTTTTGCTCATAGCCTTAGAGACCATTTTCCTCTCACTCAGCGGCGCCATAGTTGGCCTGCTTGTGGGGTACATAATCGTAGCTTGGTTTGCCAAACACGGATTGGATTTATCGGCCTTTAGCGACGTCATGTACGAATTGGGTGTTGATACGGTCGTTTATCCCGCCCTCAACCCCAGCTTTCCTTTTGTTCTGGCCCTCATCGTATTTGGCACGGCTCTGCTCTCTGCCATTTATCCGGCCATCAAAGCCCTCTCGTTAAGTCCCATTGAAGCCATTCGCAAATAAATCATCGTCTTATGCCCGTTATTGAAACCCAAGATTTATTCAAAATCTACAACGAAGAAACCGTTCCGGTGTATGCCGTTAACAACATCAGCATACAGTTTGACACCAAGGAATTCACCTGTGTGATCGGGCCGTCCGGTTCGGGAAAAACCACCCTACTCAACCTCATTGGGGGATTGGATTCTCCCAGCAAGGGAACCATAAATGTTGCCGGACAGCGCATCGACACCATGTCGGAAAGTGAACGGATACGCTTTCGCCTAGAGCACATTGGTTTTGTTTTCCAGCACTACAACCTCATTCCCGTACTCACTGCCTACGAAAACGCCGCATTTATCATGCAGCTACAAGGGCGACCAGAAGAGGAAACCCGTGAAAGAGTAACCGGTTTACTCGAACAAGTGGGACTGGGGAATCGCCTACACGCGCGACCGTCGGAACTGTCTGGTGGGGAACAGCAACGCGTAGCAGTGGTACGTGCTTTGGCGTCTAAACCCGACTTCATCCTCGCCGACGAGCCAACGGCCAATTTGGACACCAAAGCCGCTTTTAATCTGCTCGATATGATGAAGCAGCTCAACGAAGACGAAGGCATCACCTTTTTGTTTTCCACCCACGACCAGCGAGTGATTGACCGTGCCAGTCGGGTTGTTACGTTAGTTGACGGTGCCTTACACAGCGACGAACGTCGATAAATGATCAAACGGCTAATACATATCGCCTTTGGGATGCTTTTCCTGCCAAGTCTGTTTGCGCAGGTTGGCGACAAGCTCAGCATCACGGGCTACGTGCGCGATTTACCCCTACTTGGTACCGACGACGCCTTTAGCGAATACAGTTTCAACAACATCCTACACAACCGCCTAAACATTCGCTTTGACGGCGGCGAAAACTGGTCCATACGCATGGGGCAACGCACGCGCTACCTCTACGGAGACGCCTTTGCCAACCCCTTCTTTGTGGAATTTCTCCGCAGTGATCAAGGCCCTTTGCCATTGTCGCACGTGTTGCTCAACAGCGATCAGCACGTTATGCACACCATCACCGACCGGTTGTATTTCGATTGGCAAAAGGGCGATTGGCAAGTGCGCATTGGCCGACAGCGCATCAATTGGGGCATCAATCTCGTGTTTAACCCCAACGACTTTTTCAACAACTACAACTTTTTTGACTTTGATTACGATGAGCGCCCAGGAACCGATGCCATACGCATCTCCTACTTTGATGGTGTATTGTCGCGTTGGGAATTGGCATACAGTCCGGGCATAGACGCACGCAACAGCGTAGCGGCAATCATGCGCGCCATCAATTACAAAGGCTACGACCTGCAGTGGATGACCGGATATTTTCACCACCGCGCGGCTGTTGGTGGAGGCTGGGCAGGCAGTATTGGCGGCATGGGATGGAAAGGCGAGCTCAGTTATTTCCACGACTTAGCGTCTGCGCCACATAAAGAGCCAGGTAATGTTGTCGCCTCCATGTCGGGCGACTACCGCTTTGCAAATGGCATGTTTTTAATTGGCGAAGTCGTTTACAACCAACAGCGCGCCGGTGTTGGTCCGGATGCCCTGGTGCTCATAGAGCCCCTACGCGCCGACAACGTCACCTTCAGCGAATGGGCGGTGGTGAGCACCTTGCAGTATCCTTACAAACTCCTACACAGTTTCAGTTTGGCCGCCATGTATTTCCCGGTAGAACAAGTTCTGTTTTTATCAC
>JAIUMB010000145.1 GCA_022565745.1 Cryomorphaceae bacterium
GTGGCAGACAGCACCGTTAGTTCGCAGCCCAATTTAAAAATCACCAATACGCGTATGTACAACTTTTCCAGAGTAGCCTTGTTTGGTGGCTTTGGCCATATGGAAGCAGAGAATGTAGTAGCGGCCAATTGTGGATTGTACGCCTTTTATGCTTTGGGTGGTCGCTATTCCTTTAAGCACTGTACGTTTGCCAACTATTGGAACCAATCGTCGAGAAGCACGCCGGCGGTGGGGTTGTTTAACTTTTTTGAAAGCAGCACCGGAAGCATAGAAGTGAGAAATATAGATGAAGCTTACTTTGGAAATTGCGTGATATACGGGGTGAATCGGAATGAGTTGGAAATAAATAAAGTACCCGGCACAACGCTAAATTACGAATTCAACCATCTCTTGCTCAAAGCACACGAAGATGCAGAGGAGCGCACCTTTGATATCAGGGATGCGCAATTGTTTACCGATGTACGTATTAATCTCGATCCGTTGTTTGAAGACGTCTCGCAAAACCTATATGGCCCGGACAGCAGTACCTCACCAATGATAGGTCGCGGCAATGTCCCCGACGGCAGTGATGTTTTTTTAGACATCCGCGGCAACAGTCGCTCACCATTGCCGGATCTTGGGGCGTATCAGTATGTGCCGTAGTTTGTAGCTTTCTATAAAGCTCGATGGCTGCGTTATGTTTGGTAAAAAAAATGGCCATTTATTAGTGGATGCAATGGGCAAGGAAATACGTACGGGCATTTTGGCAAACGACGAGGAGTCCATTGATATTCGTGCGCTGCCTTCGGGGGTGTATTTTTTTCGAGTACAGTATAAGCAGGAGGTGTATTCGCATAAAGTCGTCAAACAATGAAGCGTTTCGGGACTTTACTGTTCTGCAAGGTTTGTGGCAATGACGTGAAATTATAAAAAATAACTAAAGTTTAAATATTTTTGTATATTTGCCGTGCTTTTATATGGGATTGTGGTCTAAACTAATTCAAGAAACATGAAAAACATATACTTCCTATCATCCCTCCTTTTTCTTACGACTTTCACGGGTGTTGTTCACGCGCAATATCAACGGGTATTTGATCCGGACAAGGCGCCGATAGTGTGGACGCAACCCATATATGGATTTTCCGGAAATCTGGGTGGTATTGAAAAAATACATTATTTTGGAAAAGACACAATTATTAACGGGAAGACCATAAAAGCTGATACAATTATAAATGGTCAACACTTAAATATTGCATATAAAATTCCTCCAAGTATTAGTTTTCTCTATTACGAAGATACAGTAGAAGGAAAAGTAATTGAATACCGCTTTAATTCAAGCGGCAATATTACCTTTGAGAGATTGATTATGCATTTGAATGTTCAAGTTGGAGATACGATACCACCGTATGTGTTCATGAATCCTGCAATTGTAGATTCTATTTTTACGCTAAAAGGCAGAAAACACATCTCCCTTATAGACTATTACTCAGTGCCTATGCCAAATGGTTCCACATTTTCTGCAAATAGGTCATATTTTATTGAGGGCATAGGAAATACTAGAACTATGACGATGTATACACTTCGTGAAGACCATAGCGCAGTCATTTGCATGAAAACCAAGGACTCTGTAGAATATATGGCACCCTTTACAGATACCTGTTGGCTTCGGGGGCTGCACACACAGCAATGGGAAGAAGCGCAACCCAGTGTATTTTCCATTCATCCCAATCCCGTAACCGATGTGTTCAGTGTTTCAGCGACGTTCCCGCTCGAAACATATTCCGTATGGAAGCTGACGGATGCAATGGGCAAGGAAATACGTACGGGCATTTTGGCAAACGACGAGTTGTCCATTGATATTCGTGCGCTGCCTTCGGGGGTGTACTTTTTTCGAATACAGTATAAGCAGGAGGTATATTTGCATAAAGTCATGAAACAATGAAGCGTATGTTTTTTTGTCTTTTCTTATTCTACCGTAAATATTCATGCCAAAAAAATGCTCACGAAAACAGCGGAGTGGAAGTACATGTATGTGACGTTTGATGTGCCTACAACCTCCTGGCGGATCAGTAGGATTATTGAAGCGAAGTATTTGGGGGCTTACCAAACAAGGATTTCTGTTCCGTAACGCAAAAGCTGCACAAAAGGTAGTTGGGCAATAAGTATTTTGTTAGAATAAATGCAGCTAAATGAAATAAATTTCATTTAAAATTTGGATAAATTGAAATTTTGTTTATTTTTACGTAAGGGTTTTCTCAATTATAAATATGACTGCCATAATGAAAATTCATTTTACTCTACTTATTATTGTTATGTCACTTTCTGTGCAGGCTCAAAAAATGGTGACCAAAACAGCAGAGTGGAATTACATGCATGAGGAGTTTGATGTGCCTACAACCTCCTGGCGGATCAGTAGGATTATTGAAGCGAAGTATTTGGGGGCTGATTCAAATGGATCAGACACAATTATTAATGGAAAGGAGTATTTGCTTTTTAATACTGCACATGGGAGTGTTTTGCTTTTTGAAGACACAATTAAAAATCAGGTTTTTGTGAGGGCAAGTTCAGGTGTTGATCCTGATTATCTCCTTTACGACTTTTCTGTTGAAAAAGGGGATACTGTCGTTATAGATGTGCCTGGTCAATGGTATTATCTGTATCATGTTATTGACACTGCTTATTATATTCATTTGTCAGGGGATAGCTTGAAAACATTTGGGATTTCTGTTTATACGCGAAATGATACAATATCCTCACCTTTTTCTTTTTACAATTTTACCACGTGGTATGACGGCATGGGAAGTCAGGAAGATATTTTGCAGCCAATTTTTGGTGATTTTTTGGGTTCGGAAAATATCAGTAATTTATTTTGCTACAGTGATACGGTGCTAGGCATTCAATTTGAGCCTTTTGTTTATTTTGACGTGGATACAGGAATTCATTGCAATTTTAACCCTCCCATTTCAATCCATGAGTTTGCGGAAGAGCAGGAAGATGTTTTGATATATCCCAATCCTTTTTCTGAATCGCTCATAATTGAATCTTCAGGCGAAAAGGGTATGTATTACCTCTATGACATGCAGGGAAATGTGTTGAGCCAGGGCCTTTTGTCGGAGTCAAAAACCAGTATTCAAACCGACGGACTGCCTCCGGGATTGTATGTGCTTAAAATTAACAAGGATTTCTATTCCGTAACGCAAAAGCTGCATAAAAGGTAATTGGTGTTTAAGTGTTTTGTTTGAATAATCGCAGCTAAATGAAATAAATTTCACTTAAAATTTGGATAAATTGAAATTTTGTTTATTTTTGCGTAAGGGTTTTCTCAATTATAAATATGACTGCCATAATGAAAATTCATTTTACTCTACTTATCATTGTTATGTCACTTTCTGTGCAGGCTCAAAAAATGGTGACCAAAACGGCAGAGTGGAATTACATGCATGAGGAGTTTGATGTGCCTACAACTTCTTGGTATATTAAAGCTTTATATGCTGTTAAATACCAAAACAAAGATACTGTTATCAATGGAAAAGAATATTTATTGTTTAATGTGGGGGGGGGCGTAGTTGGCTTTATGAGGATACTATCGCAAATAAAGTGTTTTTCAGGGCATATCCAAAATCATGGACATCTGTTGGAATAGATGCAAATCAAGATTACCTCTTATACGATTTTTCTGCAGATATAGGGGATACTGTGATTACTTTTTTTCCAGGGACACGGTATCGCTATCATATAATTGACACCATATACTTTATTCATTTGTCTAGTGGTGACAGCTTGAAAACGATTGACATAAGTGTTTATGAAAGTGATACGACATCTAATGTCCCCCAAGGTTTTATACGCAACACAACTTGGTATGAAGGTATAGGAAGCCAGACATATATATTGGAACCAATGTTTGATTACCTCATAGGTTTTGAGCACATCACAAATTTATATTGCTACCGCGATACAGTGCAGGGAATCCAGTATGAGCCATTTATTGTTTTTAACGTGGATACAGGAATTCATTGCGATTTTGACCCTCCCATTTCAATCCGTGAATTTGCGGAAAAGCAGGAAGATGTTTTGATATACCCCAATCCTTTTTCTGATAAATTTTTCATTGAATCTTCTGGGAAAATATTAGGGTCTACCTTTCAAATTTATGACTTGCAGGGCAAATTGATGTATGAAGGTATTATATATGAACAAAAAACACAGATTTATACCGATAAACTTTCTTCAGGTTTTTATCTGGTAAAGATTCAAAACGATCACGTTATATTCACTCGCAAATTGTTTAAGCCATGAAGCATCTTTATTTAATCACTCTATTTGTCGTTACTTGGAGCATTTCTGCACAGGAACCTGTTTGGCATGAAAACATACAAACACTCGATGCTGCACATGCATATTATGATTCACTCCGCAACAGTGGACATACCATGAAAGGGATAGACTATCCCAATTTTATGCGATATTACTACGCCAACATCCAGCATTGGGCAAATGACGGTAGTATAGAAAACACTCGCAATGCTACTCGGCTACTCAACGAATCAAAAAAGTTGCAGCTTACAATAGAGCCTCCTATGGGTAATGCACACGGAACATCATCAGCAATTGTTTGAAGGGAACTCGGCCCCTTTGACAAAACCTTGTACCCGTTGGATCCCTGGAGTACACCTCACCATAGAGTTTCAGGAACCGGGCGTTTTTACTTTGTGGAGTTTGATCCGCTTGATAATGATCGCGTATTTGCCGGATCGCCCTGCGGTGGTTTGTGGTATTCAGAAAATCAAGGGGAAAGCTGGGTTTCCGGTGGAACAGATCACTTACCTGTAATTGGTGTTTCCCATTTTCAAATGGGGCGTGACCAAAGTGAAAAAGAATTTTGGTTTATTGCAACCGGTGATGGTGGTTCGGGAAGTGGGGGAAGGTATCATGGAAATATCTGTGAATCATCAATGGGTGTTTGGCGTTCGGAGGATATGGGGCAGAGTTGGCAGGATGTGTGTCAAAATATTTCAGGAAAAATTGACCTTCCAAATTCGGGTGCTTGGAGCCTTTTAATACGTAAAATATTAATACACCCTCTTGATAATAATATATTATTTGCTTGTACGAATATTGGGTTGTACAAAACTACAAATGCTCTTGATGCACCTGGAAATGTATCGTGGACCAGAGTTTTTCATAGTCAAAATGATATTGCAACTGGCGATACTGATCCGCCCGGCGCATTTTATGACATCCAGTTTAAGCCCGACGGCAACTACAATACCCTGTTGGTAACAGCTCAAAAGGTGTATGTTTCTACCCAAAATGGCGATGCAGGCACCTGGAGCCTGCTTCCCAACTTTAACGGCCTCAACAAAACTAATAATCGTCAAATGACAATTAGTATGAGTGTGGATGATTCTGATATTTTGTACATGGCCTATGCTCCTCA
>JAIUMB010000146.1 GCA_022565745.1 Cryomorphaceae bacterium
GACTTATTCTTCGTGATTATTTAACCATCAAAGGGTACGATGTTACCCTAGCTCGGGATGGTATTCACGGACTAAACGACTTTAAAAGCAAGGACTATAACATCTGTATTTTAGATGTAATGATGCCACGTAAAGACGGAATCAGCTTGGCCAAGCAAATCAAGGAAATCAATCCAAATATGCCGATTATTTTTCTTACTGCCAAGTCTTTAAAAGAAGACATGATAAAAGGATATGAAGCAGGTGCTGATGATTATATCATCAAACCTTTTGATTCTGAAGTTTTGGAATTAAAAATTCAAGCCATTATTAACCGTCAAAAAACCGATGGTAAGCAGGAAGAAATTCCTGAGGAAATGGAGATTGGTAAGTTTAAGCTCAATACCCAGTTGCGCATCATGGAAAAAGACGGTGAAGAACGAAAACTTTCTCCCAAGGAAAATGCACTGCTGGTTTTACTTGCCTTAAACATGAATCGACTGGTAACCCGTAAGGACGCCTTGTTGAAGATCTGGAAAGAAGATAATTACTTTACAGCAAGATCGATGGATGTGTATTTGGCCAAACTTCGAAAGTATATAACGCCAGATCCAAATTTGGAGATTGTCAATATTCACGGTGAAGGATTTAGATTGGTAAATCGTGAAGACTAATTCATCCTTTTATCTTAAATTTTTAATCCTGTTGGTGCTTTATGTGCCAGCAGGATTATTTGCTATTGAGCCGGCTGCAGACCATCCAGGAGGTTACATTCCTCTGCTTAAAGGTAAGCGGGTTGCAATGGTTGTTAACCACAGCTCAACTTTTAGAGACAGCATACACTTAGTTGATTATTTGTTGAGCCGTGACATCAACGTAGTGAAAATATTTGCCCCAGAGCATGGTTACCTTGGCAAAGCCGGTGCCGGTGAATCGATTAGTGATGGTAAAGATGAAAGGCGAAACATTGATGTGGTGTCTTTATATGGTAACAAAAAGAAGCCTTCGGCCAGTGATTTAGATGACATAGACGTGGTTTTGTTTGATATTCAAGATGTTGGTGTTCGGTTTTACACCTACATTTCAACGTTAACTTATGTTATGGACCGAGCTGGTGAGGTTGGTGTACCTGTTTTGGTACTCGATCGTCCAAACCCCCACAGGCATTATGTTGATGGACCTGTATTAGATACCAGCAAATTCAAATCATTTGTTGGGCTTCATCCGGTACCAGTCATCTATGGTCTTTCCATTGGTGAATATGCACAAATGGTCAATGGCGAACGTTGGATAAAACACCCCTGCTCACTTCATGTTGTTTACTGTCGAAACTTTCAACAGGGAGAGATTTACGAACTCCCCATTCCGCCCTCACCTAATTTACCCAACCAAAACGCCATCAGACTTTACCCTTCCCTATGCTTTTTTGAAGGCACTAAAGTAAGTGTTGGTCGAGGAACCAACCTCCCGTTTCAGCAGTTTGGCGCTCCTTGGTTTCCCGAAGGCGACCATTACTTTACACCTCAAGCAAATGAAGGCGCACCAAACCCTAAGTTTAAAGGTGAACGTTGCAGAGGCTTCAACTTGACGGCCTTTGCCGAAACGTTTATTGACCAAGAGCCAAGACTCTATATTGGTTGGCTTATTGCAGCATTTCAAGCATTCCCCGGTAATAAAGATGCCTTTTTCACCAATTTCTTTGATTTATTGGCAGGAACCGACAAATTGCGTAAAGACATATTAAACGGTGTTGACGAAACAAAAATCCGTCAGTCGTGGTTACCCGACATACAAGCTTACATGAGCATTCGCAACAAGTACGTTTATTACAAATAATCCTATAAATAACCGACCCACCATAATGAGCACCTTTTTCTTTGACGGCAAATGGACGGACGAGTCTCATATACAAATAAACACTTCCGATCGTGCTTTACAATACGGTGATGGTGTATTTGAAACATTGCGATACAGCAACAAACAGTTTCATTGGGCTGAAGACCACTACTTCCGATTGATGGCCAATATGCGCATCATGAGAATGAATATACCTGATGACTTGACGCCCGAGTATTTTCATGATATTCTCCAAGAATTGGTTTCTGTTAACCATTGGGAAAACGACAGTGTACGTATTCGAGTTCAAGCTTGGCGAAAACCTGGAGGAAACTATACACCTTCAAACAATGATATACATATATTGGCTCGTGCTGAACGTATCCCCGAATCACGCTATGAACTCAATGAGGGTGACTTAAAAACAGACATCTACAAAGACTTTTACAAGCCCCAACACTTATTATCATCGGTAAAAAGCTGCAATGCACAACTATATATATTGGCATCGGTATATCGAAAAGAAAACCATCTTGACGAGTGCTTTCTGCTTAATGAAAACAAACAAATTGTCGAGGCGATCTCATCTAATATCATGTTGGTAAAAGACCAAGTGTTGACGACTCCACCTACTTCTTCTGGTGCATTAAAAGGTATTATGCGAAAGCGAATTGTTGAAAAACTTGCACCTGCGCTTGGGTATGAGGTTAAAGAAACCAATATAAGTCCGTTTGACCTTAATAAAGCAGATGAAATTTGGTTGACGAACTCTATCCAAGGTATTCGAGCGGTTAGTCATTTCAGAAAAAAAGAGTTTACCAATAGCAAGGCTAAGCAAATGGTTGATATGCTCAATGCACAGTTTGACTAACGTCTTGCAATGATGCGCAACCAACGCCAATCTTTCGCTGCTGGCAATAGCCATCGGTCTGCACGACTGGGCTTTCGACGTAGAAAGTATATAAAGGTCAACAGAGAGGTCGTATAGGTTATACTAATGCTTATTACCGCTCCGTGTACACCAAATTTGGGTATCAACAAAAGGCCGACTACCGTCACTACAAGTGAACCTAAAAACGAGGTCATGGTGTTGACTTTAAACATACCTTTACTCGAGAAGTAATTGCTGTATATAAAGCCCGCGGAATAAAGCGTAAAGGCTGGCGCCAATAAACGTAAAAAACCGCGAACCTCAACAAATCCCGCTCCGAAAAAGGACGTGTAAAGTGATTTTGGCAAAAGAGAGAGTACCACAAATCCTAAGAAAGAAATCAGCACCACGGCTTTAGACATCTGATAGGTTATTTTCCTCGCTCTTATATCACAGCTTAAATTACTTAGTTTTGAATACAAAACCAAGGCAATACTTCTGGCTATTGTCCATATGCCTTCCGACAATTGAATCGCTACTCCGTATACCCCAACAGCAGCTTTACCCCAAAAGGCGTCGATGAGGTAATCTGCTATCCTGTAATTAACTTGTTGGAAAAAATTACCACTTTGCACGTATGTACCGTCGACAAGTAGAGATTTAAACACCTCTTTTTTTAGAGAAGTTACAGCAAAAGTGGTTTGTTTTAACAAAATCATCAATCCCAAAAGCCACATAAAAAAAGCTGCTGACACATAGAGATAGATAAAGTATTCTGGTGAGATTAAATGCCATATGCCATATAATAACACTACTCCAATAGATACTAACAAGTGGAAAGACACCACCACTAAGTTTTGCTGCCATATGCGCTCTATTCCCAATAGCAAATACACATGTACCCAACCCAAGGCATAAAACAATGCTGCTAAGCCAATCCAATGGTGATAAGCAAAGGATAACCCCGGTATTAATCCAATCAACATAAACAAGGCAATAACAACGATACACCAAAGATAAGAGCGCAGCAGCAACACGGACACACCGTACTTAGGTGTATGGTAAACCAAGTGTGGCCCCCCAACAAAATTGGCTGCTATCATCAAAATAGCAACGGTTACCGTAAAAATACGCACAATACCTAAGCCTTCTGCCCCCAAATAACGAGCGTTTAAAGTAGTGATGATAAGACCTAGTATGGCCACCCCAATTCTTGCAACTGATGTACTTAAAATCTTCTTTACCATGAGCGGCCTAACCTGAGCGATGTCATTGACAATTATTTACTGCCCACAAAAATAGTTCATTATGAAAGCAATTCTAAATAAGCTTCATCAAACTTTTTCCCCACAGAATCATAGGAAAAATGAGCTACTGCATATTCGCGAATGCTATGTGGGTCAAACCGATTATAATTGTTGATGAGTTGCTTCATGCTCTCCTTGAGTGATTCTTTGTCTTCGGAAGTGATGAGCATGCCATTTTTTGAGGACACATGCTCCGAGATGCCGCCAACATCGGTAGAAATAACCGGCAAACCACAAGCCATTGCCTCTGCTATAACACAGGGAAAGTTTTCGTACCGACTAAACATGACCAATGCATCTGCATTCTGCATCCGATGTGCAATTTCTTCTAATGACTTCTCCCCCTCTATGGTTATCCATTGTGGATAAAGTTTAAGGTTTTCTGCCATGTCAATCCAAGGTGTTGTTTCCCCATCCCCAATGATTTCCAAGTGAAAATTATTGCTTTCTTCCTTTAATGCTTTGGCAACTTCAATTAAACCACGAATGTTTTTTTGCGCATCGTCTAGAGTAGACACATGGATAAAACGACAAAAATGATCTGCCGTTGGATTTGACTTTGGAACAAACAAATCCGTGTTTACAACATTGGCTACTACTCTATAGGCATTAATGTATCCCAGATGCTGCATGGTACTTCCCAGTTGCTCGGTAACTGGTAAAACCATGTCGAGTTTTTGTCCTACGTGCTTCATCCCTCTTTTTTTAACAAAAGAAAGAGCTTGTTCATCTCTGTGATGAAAGCCAGCCCAATGCTCAGTCAACAGGGTTTTATAATGTCTGCTTAAATCTAAAAGCATCCACCAGCAACCAATCAACGCGTGCCCATGTACGGCAGAAACCGGACGTGTTACCCGCTTTAAACCACGCTTATATGCCAACCATGCACCAAGAAAGCGCAACCATTTGGGATAATAGGAACGTACTTCTGTTAATTGATTTTGTTGAGAAACCTCTACTGACCAACCTTCTCCGGCTATAGGAGCTAACACTGTTATATCATTATAAATAGCAGCCGCCTCGGCATGCCGTTTGACAAAGTTGCCCAATGTACGGTGATGCTTGTTGGGGTACCAATTGGTTACCCATAAAATATGCTTTTTTGTCTTACTCATCGTCGCGAAGATAAAGGTAAAGGACGACATAACTCAATGATCAATCCGGTACCCATGCCATACTTTAATCATAGACTTTCTAATAAATACTAAAAGCTATAAAAGAAAAAGAATTAGATTTCAAGAGCAAGACTGGTGATTTCTGTTACGCTACCATCAAACGTCCCGAACAACTAGGCATTAATTAATATGGATTAATAAAAGTTATTTTAAACAATCTTAGCAAATTTGTGTTGTATAAAAGTTGTAAATTTGTGCAACCAAATATTAATAATAA
>JAIUMB010000147.1 GCA_022565745.1 Cryomorphaceae bacterium
CTTTAAAAATATTGACTAATGAGGGGGGATGCGGTATGTCGTCTGATACAGAAAAACTCAACCCATTGGCTTGTCCCTTGCCGTGGTATGGATCCTGCCCCAATATCACCACTTTAACGCGTTCAAATGAACATGTATGTAAAGCAGAAAATACTTGCCCTTTCGGAGGAAAGACAACCGCGCTAGCGTAGGCATCATCTACAAAAATTGATAGTGATTGCCAATAGGGTTTGGTCTCCTCTGACTTAAGGTGAGGCCAACTTTCTGGAATGTTTAGTGTCATTTTAATTATAAGTATCGTTTAGAGAGTTGCCATTGACTGGTGCTGGGTTTAACATTGAATCGTCATATTTTTTTTCTTGCAAACATAAGTATTGGCTATTGGTTTTTGTGTATACAGCAAAACAACCATTACTTTTGTACCATTCTATTTAAATGACCACTACAAATATAAACAATCACTTGACCCTCGAGCAGTTTACCTCCATTTACGAAGAAGATGCGCGATTTGCATTGTTGCAATCACTTCGTGACAAGCAAGACACTTTGCGTGTAGATAATGTGGCCGGTTCTCAAATGGCGCTATTGGCTGCCAAATGGTATAGAGAAACCAATCAGCACCACTTGTTTGTTCTCGAAAACAAAGAAGAAGCGGCTTATTTTCTCAACGACATGGAGCATATACTTGGCGATAAAGACGTGTTGTTTTTTCCAGCATCTCATCGTCGACCTTATGCCATGGAGGAAACCGATAATGCCAACGTATTGCTAAGAGCAGAAGTGCTCAATCGTTTAAACTCTCGCCGAAAAAACGCTGTAATTGTTACCTATCCGGAAGCTATTTTTGAAAAAGTAATAGCCAAAAAAGAACTCAATGAGCATATTTTACCCGTAAAGGTTGGCGATTCATTGTCGGTAGACTTTCTGAATGAGACCCTTTTTGCCTATCACTTTGATCGGGTTGATTTTGTCACCAATCCTGGAGAATTCAGTGTGCGTGGAGGAATAATTGACGTGTTTTCTTTTGCCTATGACCATCCTTATCGCATTGAATTGTTTGGCGATGAAGTGGATTCCATTCGTTTGTTTGACATTGAAACACAGCTTTCCATAGACACTGTGACGGAAGCCAGACTGATGCCCAATGTTGAAAATAAAAAGATAGAGGAGCGCAGGGTCGGGTTTTTGGATTACTTAGGCAAGCGGGCAACCATTCACTTTCGAGAATATCAATTGACCTTTGATCGGTTGAATACTTATTTCGACAAAGCAACAGACGCTTTCAAATTAATTGATGGCGTGCAGTCTCCTCCTGACGTTTTGTTTAATAATGCCGACGCTCTTAAAGCCGATTTACACAAACATCAACGAATTGGCTGGAATTGTAATATCGATAATACCCATGAAGTGGTATCCTTCGGTGGACAACCCCCTATGCAGTTCAATAAGAATTTTGATTTGCTTGTGGAGCACTTTCAAAGTAATAGTGAAAAGGGATTGGCCAACGTATTACTTTGCTCCTCGCCCAAACAAGTAGAGCGTTTTTATGCCATTTTTGAAGACCTTAACAAAGATATTTCCTTTTCGCCCATTGTACTCGACTTACACGGTGGTTTTACAGATTCAGAGGCAAGGGTAGCGGTTTTTACCGATCACGAAATCTTTGAACGCTTCAAACGCTTCAAACTCAAAAACCAAAGTGACAAACAGCAAAGCATTACCTTAAAAGAGCTTAATAGCTTAAAATACGGTGATTTTGTTGCTCACATCGATCACGGTATTGGTCGTTTTGGAGGGTTGCAAAAAATTGAAAACGACGGTAAAATACAAGAAGCCATTAAGCTGGTGTACCGCGACAATGATGTGTTGTATGTGAGCATTCACGCGTTACACAAAATTGCCCGCTACAACAGTAAAGAAGGAACCGAGCCTTCGCTCCACAAGCTGGGAAGTGGTGTGTGGCAAAAGAAAAAGGCCGTAGCTAAAAGCAGAATAAAGACCCTGGCTTTTGACTTAATTCAGCTCTATGCCAAGCGCAAAGCCACCAAAGGTTTTGCCTTTTCACCAGACACCTACTTACAACACGAACTCGAAGCTTCGTTTATTTACGAGGATACCCCCGACCAATTAAAAGCCACCGCTGATATCAAAGCTGATATGGAAAACGAAACACCAATGGATCGCTTAATTTGTGGTGATGTGGGCTTTGGTAAAACCGAGTTGGCTATAAGAGCAGCTTTTAAAGCCGTTACCGATGGCAAACAAGTCGCTGTTTTGGTACCTACAACCATACTGGCTTTTCAGCATTATAAAACGTTTAAAGAGCGACTGAAAGATTTTCCGGTCAACATTGACTATATCAATCGGTTTAAGTCGGCCAAAAAACAAAAGGAAACTTTGTCGCAACTCAATGAAGGACGATTAGACATCATCATTGGCACCCATCGAATTGTCAACAAAGACGTGGTGTTTAAAGATTTGGGCTTGTTGATTGTTGATGAAGAACAAAAGTTTGGCGTTAATGTAAAAGACAAATTAAAGACCATGCGGGTCAATGTTGATACCTTGACCTTGACGGCAACGCCCATACCTCGAACGCTTCAGTTTAGCTTAATGGCTGCGCGTGACCTAAGTGTGATGACGACGCCTCCTCCCAACAGACACCCCATAGATACCCAACTGGTCGGGTTTAACGAAGAGATGATTCGCGATACCATCATGTACGAAATTAGACGTGGTGGACAGGTGTTTTTCATCAACAACCGCGTCAATAATATACTTGAAGTAGCGGGCATGATACAGCGTCTTTGTCCGGATGTAAAGGTGGGTATTGGTCATGGACAAATGGAAGGAAAAAAGCTTGAGAACGTCATGCTGGACTTTATGGAAGGTGGTTTTGATGTGTTAGTGGCCACTTCCATCATCGAGAATGGACTAGATGTGCCCAATGCCAATACCATTATTATTAACGACGCTCAAAACTTCGGTTTAAGTGACTTACATCAAATGCGTGGAAGGGTTGGGCGTAGTAACAAAAAAGCCTTTTGCAAACTCATTACTCCGCCTTTAAGTATGTTGTCGGAGGAAAGTCGTAAGCGACTGCGTGCACTAGAGCGATTTACCGATCTAGGCAGCGGGTTCCAAATTGCTATGAAAGATCTAGAAATACGCGGGGCTGGTAATCTATTAGGGGGAGAGCAAAGCGGCTTTATGGATGATATCGGGTTTGAAACGTACCAAAAGATATTGCAAGAAGCCATCGACGAATTAAAGGAGAACGAGTTTAAAGACTTGTATGCCCATGAGCAGCAAAACAAACCATTTGTGTCTGAATGTCAAATTGATACTGATGCAGAGATATTGTTTCCCGATGAGTATATCAACAAAATTGAAGAGCGCTTAAAACTCTATCAAACGCTTGATTCTTTAGAAAATACGAACCAATTGGATGCTTTTGAACGCGAGTTAATCGACCGTTTTGGTCCTTTGCCAAAAGCAGCGCAGGATTTGATGAAAAGTATGCATTTGAGGTGGTTGGGTAGAGATTTAGGCTTTGAAAAGCTTGTGATAAAACGCGGCATACTTTTGGGTTACTTTGTGGCAGATCAACAAAGCACTTATTACCAAAGCGAGGTGTTTGCCGGAATATTGCAGTTGTTGAAAATATATCCCGATGCCCGTATGAAAGAAAAGAACGATAAGTTGATGCTCAGAATGCCGGACATCAATAACATTCAAGATGCGATGGATGTGCTTATGTCCATTCAAATAAAAAACCCACAACCAACTGAATAAACTTATGCGCCATTTCACCCTTCTAACCATTGTGCTTTTTACAGCATGCAACTCGTCAAAGATCATGGTAAATAATCCAAAGTTACTTCCTCCACAAGAGCGCTTATCGGATGTTGGCGTATTGACCACAAAAACCGGTTGTTACCCTTCATCTTGGAGTAGTGATGGTAATTTATTGGCTTTTTGGAATGATAAGAAAGGCGGGCCCATCTGCAGTCAAGCATACGTGCTTGACCTCAATAATCCCGATCACGACAAAGGAGATGTGGTGCGTATTAGTCCAGGATATGGTAGGGCGCTTGACCCCGAGTTTTTACCAGGCGACAGCATGTTGATGTATACCACAACCCATCAATATGAAATCAAAGAATGTGAAGGCGATACCATCAAGCCTTTTTTTGCGCGTATGAGAAGCATGAACAGCATTTTTACTTCATCCGTAAGAGGGGAGATGGGACAGCAAATTAAAGGGAGTAACGCGGTTGATGCTCAAGCGCGCATATCTCCCACAGGAAAAGTAATGGTGTTTACCTCTAATCGAACGGTATCTTATGGCATATGGCGCAGTAATCCAGATGGAAGCAACCCCATTCCACTCATAGATGGCTTCTATTTCGCCGGTGAACCTAGGTTTTCTCCCAATGGTGAGCACGTTGTTTTTCGCGCTCGTAAAAATGCACCCAAACCCAATAAAATTGCTGAAACAAGCGACCTTGATTTAAGAGAAACTGAATTATATATGTGTAAAATTGACGGTACGGAATTGGTGAGGTTAACCGATTTTGGTGCTGCGGTTGCCAATCCATGCTTCCATCCGGATGGGAAGCACATATTCTTTAGCAGTAATCACCACCGTTCAGACGGCAAGCGAAACCTATTTGTATTGAATATTGTCAACAATACGGTGCAACAAATCACCAGTGGAGATGCCGATGAAACCCACCCCATTGTTCATCCTGACGGCAATCGTTTGGCATATAGCGCCCTTTTTAACGACGACAGAGAAGTGTTTTTGGCCAACATTTCAATGAATTGAGAAATGGGAAAGTTTTGTTAAGTTGCCTATGAATAAAGAAATTTGCATATAATTGATTTGTAAGCTTGGGGTGTAAAACCTATTTTTGCCGTGCATTTCTCAAAATCAACTATAAAAACGTCACATGAGTGTATTAGTCAATAAAGATTCAAAAATCATCGTCCAAGGATTTACCGGAAAAGAGGGAACATTTCACGCTTCTCAGATGATTGAATATGGAACGAACGTCGTTGGAGGCGTTACTCCTGGAAAAGGTGGTCAAACCCATCTAGATCGTCCGGTTTTCAATACCGTAACCGATGCCGTTTCAGAAACAGGCGCCAATGTTTCCATCATTTTTGTTCCACCTGCTTTTGCCGCTGATTCCATTATGGAAGCCGCCAACGCTGGTATTAAAGTGATTGTATGTATCACGGAAGGTATTCCGGTAAAAGACATGATTACTGTTAAGGAATACATCAAAGCCTACGACTGTACATTGATTGGCCCCAATTGTCCTGGAGTAATTACTGCCGAAGAGGC
>JAIUMB010000148.1 GCA_022565745.1 Cryomorphaceae bacterium
CCAAACCTCCAAACAGATACAATCCTAAGGCTATAACAATTCAAATATTGGCTTTTATATGCATTCGCAACCCAGACCTCCGACTCCCGACCTCCGACTAATCCATCCGGCCAATATTACCATACATTCCTAAGGCTATTATAAATCAAATATTGGCGTGTACATGCATTCGTAAAACCCCGCTCCCGTGCCCCCCTGCTCCCGTGCGTGCGCCAGCACCGTAGCACCCCATGCCTATATCACACCACTCTCATCCCCAGTTTATGCTTTACAACGCTAAGGAGATAAAGCATCACCGGTACCATCACCAAAGTGAGGAATGTGGCGAAGGTAAGACCGAAGATCACCGTCCAGGCCATGGGGCCCCAGAAGGCAGCGTTATCACCACCAAAGTAGATTTGGGGGTCGTATTCGCTGAATAGGGTAAAGAAGTTGATGTTCATGCCCGTCGCCAATGGGAGTAGTCCGAGTACGGTGGTAATGGCAGTTAGCAACACCGGACGCAGACGTTTTTCTCCGCCTTCTACTATGGCATTGTATACATAAGCCAAACCAATGCGATCATCCGATTCAAGTCCTAAGGCTTCTTTGCGGCGCTTGATGAGTAGATTGGTGTAGTCTACCAATACAATGGCGTTATTGACTACAATTCCGGCAAGAGAAATCACACCGACACTGGTGATGATGATGACAAAATCCATGCGACTGATAACCAGTCCGAGAAGCACACCAATCAAACTCAGTACGACCGAGGTCATAATGATAAACGGGGTGGTGGCAGAGTTGAATTGACCTACCATGATTAAGAAAATAAGAAATACAGCAATGAGTAAGGCGTTGACCAAGAAGGCCATTTCTTTGGCTTGGTTTTCTTGTTCGCCGGTAAACTTGATCTCCATATTTGCAGGTAAGGCATAACCATCTAACCTTTCTTTGATGGCATTGACTGTTTCAGTAGGGTTAAATCCTTCTAATACGTTGGATGAAATGGTAATCACTCTGTCGAGATCTTTGCGTTTAACGGCGTTAAAGGTCGAAGCGGTTCGCGCATCAGCTACAGCAGATATGGGGACTTGTTTTATCTGACCAGACCCGGCATCGCGGAAGGTGATTTTGGTGTCCATTAAACGGTCAATATTGTAGCGGTCTTGATCTTGAAAGCGCAAGTTGATGGGGTAATCTTCACGTACTTCTCTAAAGGTGGATACTTCTTTTCCAAACAAAGCGGTTCGCAGGGCGTCACCTATCTGTGCGGTGGAAACCCCCAAGGCTCTTGCTTTTCGCCTGTCGATGATGATGGGTAGTTCGGGTTTGCCCATTTGCACATCGAGCTTGAGCTCTTCAATTCCGCCGATGCCAGCTAAGTTAATGTAGCGGCGTAGCGCTTCGGCTTCAACCAACATCTCTTCGTAGTTTTCGCCGATGAGTTCAATATTGATGGGTGCTCCAGCTGGTGGACCAACCGCGTCCTTAGAGACGCGTATTTGCGCGCCCGGGTAGTCCCGCAGTGCCGAGCGGATGTCTTCCAATACTTGTGCTGTTGATACACCTCGACGGTCGGCGTAATCCACAAACGACACTTCTACACGTGCCTTATGTGGGGTAGGGGCACTACTGGCACCTTCGTTGGGGTCTGATGCACCCATCCCTACTTGTGTAATGATGGAGTTAACCAAGAAGGAGCGCTGTGCATAAGGCACTTCACTGGTGTCGATATCACCTTCAATATAAGCCGCCAAAAGATTTTTGATGCGATGTTCAATGTTGTACGCTGTACGATTGGTTACTTCTATATCTGTACCAATGGGTAGCTCGACATAGACATCCGCTTTTTTAGGAGGGTTGTCTGGGAAGAACAGTGTTTTTGGCGACGCTACACTGATGAGGTACATGCTAAATCCAAGCAGTGCAAATGAGCCGACAAGAAAAAACACCGGGTTTTTTCCTTTGAGGGCAAAGGTTAAGGTGTTTTTGTAAACCTTTTCAAGTTTTGGGAGAAATATGCGTTGAAACCAATCGGTTGCTGGTGCAATAAAAAAGGTGTTGATAGGGCGGAGTAGAGCTGCGAATATCAATAGATTACCGGCCCAGTATATGTCCATAACGATTAACACCGAGCCAATCAAAATCATGGCAAGAGAAAAGATAAAGATGCGCTTGACATTGGGTTTGTCCTCTTTGACTTTCATGTAAACGGAAGTCAGCACGGGGTTGATGACCAAGGCCACAAAGAGTGAAGAACCCAATACAATCATCAAGGTGATGGGCAGATACTTCATAAACTCACCAAAGATACCGGGCCACATGGCCAACGGCACAAAAGCGGCCAAGGTGGTAGCGGTTGAGGCAATGATGGCCCAAGCGACTTCGCCTACACCTTGCTTAGCCGCCGCAATGGGATGCTTGCCTTCATCCATGAGTCGGTAGATGTTTTCCACCACCACAATACCGTTGTCGACAAGCATTCCCAAGGCCAGTACCAATGAAAATAAAACGATGGTATTGAGCGTTACACCAATGCTGCTAAGGATCAAGAACGACAACAGCATCGACAAGGGGATAGCGATACCCACGAAGAGGGCATTGCGCAAGCCAAGGAAAAACATCAGTACCACAATAACGAGGATGACCCCAAAAATGATGGAGTTTTCCAGTTCATCCAGCTGTGCTTTGCTCGAATCACTTTGATCGTTGGTAATTGATATATCGAGATTTTCGGGCAAATAGTCTTCCTTGGCTTTGGCCAGTATGTCGTTAATTTTTTGCGAAACGATGATGAGGTTTTCACCGCCACGTTTTTTTACATCGAGCATGACGACCGGACGAAAGAACTCGCGGGCATAGGATTCTTTTTCTACTTCACTAAAGGTTACATCTGCAATGTCGCGTAGGTATACAATATCTCCTCCTTCGTGTTTTACAACGATATCACCAATTTCTTTCATATTGGTGAAGTCACCGGTTATACGGACGTTTTTGCGTAACCCATCCACCAGCAAGTCACCCCCAGAAATGGAAACGTTTTCCCTTTGAATGGCGTTGGCAATGTCGTCAAAGCTCAGGTTGACCAATTCCAGTTTACGTTGATTGATGGAGATGCGCACCTCCTTTTGGTCCATACCTCGAATGTCAACTTCAGAAATTTCTTGAAGTGCTTCAATTTTGTCTTGTAAATACTCTGCGTACTGTTTGAGTTGCTCAGCAGAAAATTCACCCGATAGATTAATGTTGAGAATGGGCATCAACTCGGCAATGTTCAAAGCAAAAACATTGGGGTCTGCGGGTAAATCTGAAGGGAAGTCCGGATCGCTTTTGGCAATGTCTACTTTGTCTTTGACGCGCTGAAGGGCTATTTCCGGACTCACGGAAAAATCGAATTGCACGCGAATGGAACTAAATCCTTGAATGGAAGTGGAAGATATTTCATCTACACCACTGGCCGAATTAATCTCTTTTTCTAACGGTCTGGTTACTAATTTTTCTATATCCAAAGGCGCATTTCCGGGATAAGGGGTGCTTACATAAATCTCAGGCGCTACAATTTCCGGGAAGGCTTCTGAAGGCATACCCCTGTAAGCCATTAGTCCGGCAAAGAAAATAATTACCGTTAGTACAAATACGGTATTTTTATTTTCTATGGATTTGCTGGAGAGTTTAAACTCCTTTTTAACTTCCTTGTCGAGTGTTTTATCCTTCATGTTAATCGTTGTCGGAAAGTTCAGTGATGCGTAAAATTTGGCCCGTTTTAATGCTGCGCGAGCCTTTATCGACCAAAAGCTCTTCGGGCTCAATGCCTAAGATAACCTCAGTTCGGCCTTGGTAAGTTTTTCCCACAGTTACAAAACGTCGCTCGGCAGTAGCACTTGTTTCGTCACCTTCCAATGGCAATGCAACATAAATGTAGTCTTTGCCCTCCGGGTCTTGTTGAATCAAGCGATTGGGGATGCTCACTGTGCTGTCTTTTGCGTAATCGAGGATATACACATTGGCCATCAGGTTGGGCTTAAAGTATTCATTAGAATTCTCTAAGCGAAAAACCACTCTGAACGTTCGGTTGCTGGGGTTGATGATACTCCCTGTTTGATTAACCGTGGTGTACACGATTTCATCTAATGAAGGAAACTCTAGTCGCGCTTTGCTTCCTTCGCGTATTTGGGTGATGTGGCGTTCACTTACATCTGCATTGAGATATACTTCTTTGAGGTTAACTAAGCGTAAAAGGGGCGCTTGAGGGGAAGCCAGTTGTCCAATTTTGACAAATATTTCATCCACTTTGCCGTCGAACGGAGCAATAACTCTTGTTTGATTAAACTGCGCTTTTAGGGTTTGCAGGCGAGATTGCAGATTTTCTACATTGTTTTTGCTTTCCAAGTATTGTAATTCAGAGCCAATGTTTTGTTTCCAAAGTCGCTCTTGTTTATCAAATACTGTTTTGGCAAACTTCAGTTGCGTTTCTGCTTCGCGAATGTTGTTTTGAATAATGGCGCCATCCAGTTCCAATAATAATTGTCCTTTTTTCACCTGTTCACCTTCCCTTACGTGGATGGCAGAGATGGTGCCCTGAGTTTCGGCGGTAATCTCTGCATTTTTATCGGCTTCTAGGGTTCCTAGAATTTCGACGTAATGCTCAAATAAACCGGTAGATGTTTTGTAAACGGTAACTGGTGTTTTACTGATGCTTCCATTTTTAGACAGCAGTTCGCGCTCCACTTCTTTTAACAGGTCAGAAAGGGAGTCAATTTGAAGTGTTAGTTCAGCCTGACGCGCCTCGAGTTCACTTTCAGAAACTGCATTGGGAGATTCGCAGCCAATAAGCAAGATGCTGCAAATGGAAATGATGATGAATTTATTCATTTTGAATACTTAATAGGTGTTGTATTTTCCGGTTAGTCGTTCCAGTTTAGCACGGGCGCTCACGAGTTGTAAAAGCGCATTGATGTAGTTTCTTTCCGTTTCAAGAAATTGGTTTTCTGCTTGTGAAAGATCTAGGCTACTACTGATGCCTTCGCGGTATTTAACGCGGGTGTTGTCGAGAATTTTTTTAGCCAAGTCGCGGTTGCGCTTGTTGGTTTGCATGCTTTTAATGGCTACATTTAGATCACCTTTTGCTTGCTGATAGTCTATTTCCGCTTGCTCTTCTACGCGCTTCTTGTTCATTTGAGCGCGGCTAAGGTCAATGCGTGCTTGCTGGGTTCTCGCATTTCTTCGCAAGCCTGTAAACAAGTCCCATTGAAAATTAAGACCAATGACGGTAAA
>JAIUMB010000149.1 GCA_022565745.1 Cryomorphaceae bacterium
CTGTTTTGCCGAGTGTGTTTGACGGCATCTTTAAAGCGAAAGGCTGTTTTCGCGGATTGACCAAAGTACACGTAATCCATAAGCAACATAGCTGTTCTTTGGTCAATGGTGCGGATGGCCGTAAGTTCGTATGGGTGAACAATGGGGCCATAGCGTTTGATGTATTGCAAAATATTGTGTACTTGAAACGCATTTAAAAAGGGTAGGAGTGACAGCGCTTCTTTATCGGTATTGTTGATGTTAATGCGGTTTTCCGTAAGCAGCTCAAGATTCTCTGCCAGTTGCATCAGGTCGATGCCTTCATCGTCTGCAAACTCCGCAATGGACTCCAATTTCATTTCGGTGTCTATAGGCACCTGTGCAACAGCTGTTGTCAATATCAGCATAAAAACACCTGTAGACAGTGAATTGACGCGCATGATTTCACCATTTATACGATAGACTTATTGATGGGGTATAACCTAACATAGGTTGGTAAAGGCTTGCCAGATCCACGCGAAAATCTTTCAATTTATAGCCAATGCCAAAACCATTGAGCTGAGGGTTGCTGCGAAAACCCGTACGGAAAAACAAAACGTCTTTTACACACCATTCTATGCCCGCGCCTATAGAGATACTATAGACAGGAGAGTGGGAGGCATCAATATTCAATTGCAGTTGCTTTGAAAAGTGCCAACAACCACCAATACCCATATCATGGCTAAGAGGGGTGTCGCCAAAAGGATGCGTGCTTTTTATGACGTTGCGAATGATTAATCCGGTGGAAAAGCGCTCGTGGTTTTGATAAAAAATGGAAAGATCTGGTAGAACTGCAACACCGCCTCCATAACCTTCAACATCTCCGGCGTGAAATAATCGAAGCGATACCGCAGCATGAATGTCTTCACCGAGCCTTTGCCGATAACTCAAGCCCATCTGACTCTCTGTAAATGAAGCAAACCCCGTATGTGCCAAAGTCATTCCGAGCACCCCACGCCCTATGTTAACCGAAGCGCCGATAAAGTGATGGGCCAATTTATTGATGTTGTGACGCATTTCTGTTCCGCTAAACACAACATTACCCTCCGCCGCCGCCGGATTGTGTAACAGGCTGTACGGATTATTATTTGCGATCATATTTCTCCCCAATCCATTGCTTACCGCGTCGTGCTGCGCATGTGAAGTGATGACTTGTATAAACAAGTACATGAATAGTGAATTTCTGATGGTCGAGGCTGCTGTTTTCATGGATGCACATGTCGCTATTCATACGAACATAATATTGAATGAATGATATTACATGCACAAAACTATAAAAACAGAATAGTCTTACAAAAAATTAATGCTGTTTTAAACGATTGTAAACGTTTATCGATTTGTCAGAAAGAGGTTGGAAGTCTGGATTTATGGAAGGCAATATTGGCACATAGCACATTCTAGGCTATTTACAATTACACTGCCATGTAGCCTTTACCTCTGTATGGGGAAAGGCGTCGTGAATTTGCTGGGTTTGTCCCCTCGATAAGCGGGTCATACGGATGTCGAGTTTTTTGATTTGATCCGACATGGTTAAAAACAGGGGGTGGATATATGAAATTTCACTGTTCCAAAGATCTAATGATTCAAGTTTCTCTAGTTGTGTGATGGCTTCGGGTAACTCTTCCATCGGGTTTTTGCCCAATCGCAGGTATTTGACATTCTTGAGTATAATCCAAGCAGAATCTGGAATGTGTTCGATTTTGTTGCCGTAGAGATCCAGCGAGTCAAGCTGTTTAAACAATGCCAATTCGGCAGGCAAGGACTTTAAGCGCGCACGTTTGATAATTAAGTAGTTGGCGTCAGGGTTGGCCTCTGCCAATTCCGCTAAGTTGTCGAGTTGTTTTCTCTTAATTTTAAGCGTGTTTTGTCCATAAACTTCCGGACTAAAACAGCTAATTAATACTAACATCAAAACGGTTTTCAAACAACGCATAATC
Organism: Cryomorphaceae bacterium; assembly: GCA_022565745.1. Classification (GTDB taxonomy): domain Bacteria; phylum Bacteroidota; class Bacteroidia; order Flavobacteriales; family Schleiferiaceae; genus CSBr16-58. The sequence continues at coordinate 1,956 of JAIUMB010000149.1, forward strand.
ACAAATTTTTTAAAACACTCAGGGCTTGAGTTTTGTCTTTTTCCAATTGACCTTTTAGTGCATCAAGATTATCGAATTTTTCCTCGTGGCGCAATGTTTTTATAAAAGACACTTCTAGTTCTTCCCCATATATGGATTCGTTGAAGTCAAACAAGTGCACCTCAATTGTGCGGAACCCTTCGCCAATGGTCGGTTTGTTACCAATGTTACACATACCCAAAAGCAATTGATTTTCTGGTTGATGCAAACGTTTTACCCGAACGGCAAAAACGCCATTGCCGGGAATGAGTTTGTTGAGATCGCTCACAACAATATTGGCAGTAGGGAAGGAAATGCTCCTGCCAATTTGTTTGCCTTGAACCACTTTACCTCTAATGCGGTAGTGATAGCCCAGCCACTCTTCTGCTTTATCAACCTTGCCTTCAATAAGTGCCTGACGGATTTTTGTTGAACTTACCGTTACATCATCGAGCTCTTGGGCAGGGATTTCTTCTACACTAAATCCGTAGGTAGATGCACTTTTTTTTAAGTTCTCAAAACTGCCTTCACGATTTTTTCCAAAGTGATGATCATAACCAATGACCAGTTTTTTTGCGCCAATTTTATCAACCAGTAACTGCTGAATAAAGGTCTCTGAATCGGTTTGACTAAACGATTTGGTAAAAGGGTGAATGATCAAATGGTCGAGACCGGTTTTTTGCAACAGTTCAATCTTTTCTTCCAATGTACAAAGAAGCTTAATGTTGGATGAAGGCTGCAAAACAATCCTCGGATGGGGGTTGAAGGTGAGTAACACACTTTCTCCTTGGCATTCTTTAGCGATGCGAATGAGCCGATTAAGTATGGTTCGGTGCCCAAAGTGGACGCCGTCAAACGTTCCTGTGGTAAGAACAACGTTGTTAACTCGAGTAAATTCTTCAATGGAGTGATATACCTTCACGGTCAATTGCTTTTGTGCAAAAATAGGGCAGCGGACTGAGCATTCCATGGAGCATTTTACATGATGACGGACCACTTACGGGATGGCCCAATTGCGAACTTAATTTGTGGGTATTATTTTAGCCAAAAAAAAAACACATGAAGTTAGGAAAGACATTTGTTCGTTCCATGGTAAGGGAAGTGGGCAGGAATTACGGTAAAGCCATTTCCAATCACATGCTGGGCGACAAGCACTCTACGCCTTACAGAAGAGTCGGGCAAAGTGGAGGTGTAGCAGCCCAGCCTCAGTATACCGCAGGTTCATCGGCGCGCAAGCGCATGAGTAAGCTGGACAAAGAAATTCGCGATTTCACAAGAAAAACCACCGAACGATCTACCGTGTCACAAGCGTTAAACGTATACGACGCCTATTTTGAAGAGGTAGAAGAAGCCAGAAGAAATGGAGGCGCCATAGATCTTGCTGAAGCCATGTTTTTGGTAGAAAAAAGTCATGATGTACGCCGCCTGATTTTGAATTCCATTGAGCAATTGCAAATACTACGCAAAACAGACAATGTGCCCTTGTTGGAGGAAAAGGCTGAAGATGTCCAGGTTTTTGTTGACGGCATTGATGAGGCTTTGCGAGAAAAGCTCGACGAATTTGCTGATGCACCGGAGGTCGCTCATAAAAACGCTAAGTCTCCTTTGCTTATGGCTGTTCTTTCGCTTGTAGGACTGGGAGAAGCCTATTTTCATGGCGACATCAAAGCCTCAAAAGCATACGTACAGTTCTCAGCTTGGCTCGTGGTGGTATTGACTATTGCATTTTCCGCCATCAGCGATAATGGAGATGTGCTAAGCAATTTGGCCATTACGGGGTACTTTATCATATATGTGTTGTTTTTTTCATGGCGCCCCGCCAAAAAACAAGAACAAAAAATCGAGCAAACCCGGGCAAAACAACGTGAATTGGCACTCATGGAGGAAAATATTCGGGCGGTTTTGAAGGAGATGTAGTTAGTAATGGTTTTAAGAAGTCGGTGTGTTGGGTTTTAATGGTGCCTTTTATGAGCTGTAACTATGAATAGGTGATGAAAGTGTTTGTTTTTTTACTTGTTTTGTTTATTGGACATTCAACCTTTGGACAAACCCGTTGGCTCCTATGGACGCATCACGATTCGTTTACTGATAAAATAAATGGATTATCTTTAGGTATTGGTATTTATTTGGAGAAGGAAACGAATGTTAACGGGATTAAAGTAGACATTCCTGGTCTGGGTATGTTTGTGCCCGCTGGTGTTGGCTCTGACCCCTATGTTTTAAGTAACGACAGCTTAAGTTTGGCCATTCACGAATCAAAGTCGGATTCCCTAAAAGCTGAAAAAAAGCTTATGACTAAAACCAACGGATTGTATGTTTCGGGGTTTGGAGATGTTGAAGAAATGGTGAATGGTATTGCGGTTCATCCAATTGGAGGAAAAGTTGAAGTCATAAATGGCATCTCTTTGTTTGGTATAATTGGCTTTATTTCTCAAAATAATGGATTGACGGTTACTGCATTTATATCATCATGCAGACATTCTAACGGTTTGATTATATCAGGTTTTTTTAATCAAGCCGTTGAGATGAACGGGGTTCAAATTGGTCTTTTTAATAAGTCCATAAAAACCAAGGGGTTTCAGTTTGGGTTGTGGAATACAAACGAGAAAAGAAGTTTACCATTTGTTAATTGGAATTTTAGATGATGTATTTATACTCAAACGTTAAGCATTAAAAATTTTTAAGTTCTTTAATTTTAAGAAGTCAGAAGTCTTCTCTGCATCCTTAACGCCAAACGATAAATGCTGAGCGAAGCGTCCTCACATCCCTTCATCTGCTTTCGGTAATCCCTTTTTCGACTTGACTCCAAGTTCTTTCAACATCTCCGCTTGCCTAATCAAACTCCCATTCCCGGTTTTTAATCGCTGCATGGCCTGTTGATGACTCTCCTTTGCTTTGTCCAGCTGATCGCCTACATCGATTAATGACTCTACAAACAGCGCAAGTTTATCCAGCAACTTTTCTCCTCTCTCTGCAATCGCCTCCGCATTCCTGTTTTGGTGTTCACGCTTCCATAGGTCTTCAATGAGCTTAAGCGCTGCGATTAAGTTGGTGGGTGAAATCAATAGTATGCGCTTACTGTAGGCGTATTTCCAAAGATTCTTGTCGTGCTTTAAGGCCTCGATGTAAGCGGGCTCATTGGGTACAAACATCATAACGAAATCAAGGCTGCTGGTATGCGCTTGGTAATTTTTATCTGCCAAATCGTCGATGTGATTGCGCATGGACTGAAGGTGTGCGTTGAGATGCTTCTGCTGTTCGTCGGGATCGTC
>JAIUMB010000150.1 GCA_022565745.1 Cryomorphaceae bacterium
ACAATGGCCATTTGGCGTCTATATTAGATTGTATGTCTTTTGGTGGTGTAGAAATTGGCTCGGTTACCGCCAGAGAAACCAAAGGAAACCCTAGTCCTCGACTCAAACGAATGGTGCGCTCTCAAGCACTTGTGGTGTATAAGGGGTTGAAAAATGACGGCGTAGAAGTCATCATCAAACGCCTTAAAAAAATGAAAAAACCAGAGGGGTTTGTATGGGGCATTAGCATAGCAAAAACAAATGACGCCCAAACGGTTACCAAAGAAGCCGGTATTGAAGACTATACCCATTCGTTTAAGCGATTAAACGAAGAAAGCGTTGGTGATTTTTATACCATAAACATCAGTTGTCCCAATGTACACGGTGGAGAAAGTTTTACTACACCCGATATGCTAAAGCCTTTGATGAAGTCATTGGATAAGGTAAATTGCGAAAAACCCATTTACATAAAAATGCCCATTAATTTACCCTGGGAGGAATTCAACGCGTTGTTGACCATTCTCGATCAACACCGCGTTAATGGTGTAATCATCGGTAACTTAAACAAAGAATATGAAGATGCTGATTTTCCGGAAGAAGCACCTTCAACATACCGAGGAGGCTTAAGTGGTAAGGTTTGCCAAACACTGTCTACAACGTTGATTAAGAAAACCAAATCGCATTGGGGAGACCGATTTACCATTATAGGTTGTGGCGGTGTGATGCGACCAGAAGACGCCAAAGAAAAACTCGAAGCCGGCGCAGATTTACTGCAATTAATTTCGGGGATGATTTTTAATGGCCCTCACTTGATGAAAGAGATTGCTAAAACAGTTGAAAACCAGAAAGAAGAAGTGGTCTCAACACTATAGCAATTTACTAACTTTGATCGCAATAACCGTACAGCCCATCATTAAGGCAAATCCAATGATGTAGGGGCCGCTGTAATGATAGTCGTATAGCGCACCGCCTGCAAGTGGACCAAAGGTTCTTGCCAATGAGCCAACGGCTTGAAGATTACCCAGAGCCATACCTTGCGCATGCCTACTTGAAAGTTTGCTAACTGCGGTCGACATGGTGGGATTGAGAAAGGCGGAGCCGATGGATAAGAAAGTGATGGCCAGTAGTTCTAGTGGAACAAATAATGGAGGTGGAACCAAAGGTAAGGCGAGCAAGCCAATACCAGTAAATATAGTTCCGCTGATGAGGAGTTTCTTTTCTCCCAACCAATTGTTTAATCGGCCAAGAAGGGTGCCTTGAATAAGCGTTGCCATCAAACCAATGTAGGCAAAGACATATCCTATTTCCTTCACGTTTAGATGAAAATGTTCGTGCCACAATAATGTAGCTGTAATTTGCATTTTGGAAAAAGCCAATAAAAAGATGAAATTGAGCAGCAGTACCAACTGAATGCCCTTGGTACGAAGTCCGCCAATAACCGAAGTTAGGGGATTCGTAAAAAGAGGTTTGTCGGGTGACTTTTCTTCCAGACTTTCTCGGAGGAGAAAATAGGCGAGTACAAAGTTGAACACCGACATCAAAGCGGCAAAATATCCAACCCATATCACGCCATAGGCATCTTTAATGATGCCACCAATCATGGGTCCAACAATAAACCCTAGACCAAAAGCCGCACCTATAATACCAAAGTTTTTAACCCGCTCTTCCGGTTTGCTGATGTCGCTGATGTAGGCCTGAGCAGCAGAAATATTAGCCGCACCAATGCCGGCAAGTACACGTGATAAGAGCAATAAAAGCAACGTATTGGCATGAGCAAACAGCACGTAGGAACAGGCTATGATCACGATGGATATTAGCAATATGGGGCGCCTACCAATGCGGTCACTGAGGTTTCCCCAAAACGGGGCGAATAAAAACTGAAACAACGAATAAGCCATTGCTACAACACCTACGATAAAGCCATTGGCGCCTAGTTGAGTGGCAAATATGGGCAATATAGGTATGATGATACCGAAGCCCATGAGGTCAATAAAAATGGTAACAAATAAAACCAACAGCGGCGACCGTCTCATAGAACTATTTATGAGGGAGAATTTGCAGGGTGTTTTTCTTACTGTCAATACGAATTCTCATGCCCTCTCGTGCGAGGGTGGTGTTAGGGAAAACCCCTCTTGCTTCTTTCACAAGGGTATTTCCCGTGCGGTATCGCCCAGAATAATGACCGATCAGTAGGTGGTCAACCTTGTTGTCAATGGCGGCATTGGCAGCATCTTTGGCGGTGCTGTGGCGCGTTTGGTCGCTTTGTTCGCGATCTTTTTCTTTGAATGTTGCTTCGTGATACAGCAATTGCGCATTTTCTACAAAGGGGTGCTTGGGTACGCGGGTTGTATCGGTGCAGTAGGCGTATTTCAGAGGACGGTGTTGCGGCAGGGTTAGTTCTTCATTGGCCAGTACCTCTCCATTTTCTCGTTCGATATCCTTTCCTTTTTTTGCAGCTACAATCTCGGGAATACTGAGGTCGTACAATTTGATTTTTTCAGGATCAATATTCTTTTCTACCAATTTTTCTCGAAAGGCAAAACCGTGTACGGGAACGCTGTGGTATAGAGGAAATGCTTCTACAATGGCTTTGGGCGTTTCCCAAAGTACGCCGCTAAATCCCTCTTTGAGTTCGTGCCACTCGATGGGCATTTTTAGTTTATAGCCAAGGCGCTTCATCTGATACTGCATGACATCTATCACTGATGCGGGCGCGAAAATATCCAATGGTTGGTCGACTTTTAAAACACTCAGCGTGCTCAACAGGCCAATTAAACCAAAAAAGTGATCCCCGTGCGCGTGGGATATAAAGATGTAGCGCAGTTTGCCAAAACTGATTTTCTGACGACGCATTTGCATTTGACAGCCTTCTCCACAGTCAATAAGCATAAGCTCACCGCCAAAATCTATCAGTTGTGCACTGGGAAAACGACTGGAGGTGGGGACGGCTGAGCTGGTGCCAAGTATGTGAAGCGTAGCAATCATGCTTTTTGAGCCTTAGGGTTTAAATCTAAAAACTGACGGGTAGAGGAGGCTTCGCAGTCCATCAATCCGTCAATGTCACCTTGGTAAATGATTTCCCCGCCTTTGTCTCCGCCATCTGGTCCCATATCAATGATCCAATCGGCACATTTGATGACGTCTGGGTGGTGTTCAATAATGATTAATGAGTGACCACGATTAACGAGGGCATTAAAACTCACCAACAATTTGTTGATGTCGTGGAAATGCAGTCCGGTCGTAGGTTCGTCGAATATAAACAAACCCTTGCCTTCGTCTTGACTCTTACTGAGAAATAATGCCAACTTTACACGCTGCGCCTCTCCGCCGGAAAGTGTATTTGAAGATTGCCCCAATTTGATGTATTCCAAACCTACGTCAAACAAAGGCTGAAGTCCTCGGGCAATTTTTTCTTCGCCATTTTCACGGAAAAATGGAATGGCTTCTTGCACGTCTAGTTCGAGAATATCAGAGATGCTCTTGCCGGCGAATTTTACTTCCAAGATTTCCTTTTTAAAACGCTTACCTTCACACTCCTCACAGGGTAAATGCACATCAGCCATAAACTGCATACTGATGGTTACTGTGCCCTCTCCTTCACAGGCATCGCACCTACCGCCGGGCACGTTGAAAGAAAAGTGTTTGGGCTTGTATCCGCGGATGTCTGAAAGTGACTGCTTGGCATAAAGTTGACGGATGTCGTCGTATACTTTAAGGTAAGTTGCCGGATTGGAGCGCGATGACTTGCCAATGGGATTTTGGTCAACAAACTCAATGGTGTCAATTTTGTTAGACGGCACAACCAATTGATCAAAAATTCCAGGGCGTTCTCCGTGTCCAAAGAGCTGTCGGTTCAATGCAGGGTAGAGGACTTTGTTGATCAAGGTAGACTTTCCTGATCCACTTACGCCGGTAACTACCGTCATGGCATGTAGGGGGATGGAGGCATTAACATCTTTCAAGTTGTTTTCTGAAGCGCCTCGTAATTCGATAAACTGCTTGGGAATTCGCCTTTTTTCCGGCACAGGGATGTGTCGTTTTTTACGTAAATAATCGGCGGTAAGTCCGGTGCCGTGTTGAAGAATTTCATTCAAACTGCCTTCAAATACAATGTCACCTCCCAATTGTCCTGCACCCGGCCCAATGTCGATGATGTGATCAGAGGCGCGCATGACTTCTTCGTCGTGTTCCACAACAATTACTGTATTGCCCAGATTTTTTAGGCCTTGTATCACCGAGATTAAACGCTGCGTATCTCGAGGGTGCAAGCCAATACTGGGTTCATCGAGTATGTACATGGATCCAACCAGACTGCTGCCTAATGAGGTGGAAAGGTTGATGCGTTGAGATTCACCACCCGATAGGGTATTAGCACCACGGTTTAAAGTGAGATACCCCAAACCAACGTCCTCGACAAACCGTAATCGATTTTTAATTTCAATCAATAATCGCTTGCAGACCTGCTGCTCATGCTCAGTCAACGATAATTCGTCAAACCATTGCCTCAAGCGGTATATGGGCAAGGTGGATAATTCACTGATGGTTTTGTCGTAGATGCGAACGTACCCTGCTTCTTTGCGTAAGCGTGTTCCGTTGCATTCGTGGCATTTTGATTTGCCGCGGTATCTCGACAACATCACACGATACTGAATTTTATAGCTTTTGGATTCGAGGTAATCAAAGAACTTTCTGATGCCTTTGACCTTGCCTTTTCCGTTCCAGAGGATATTGACTTGCTCTTCGGTAAGGTCTCTATATGGGCGATGAATGGGAAAGTCATACACCGCACTGTCGCTGATAAAACTATCGCGCCATTTAGACATTTTTTCACCGCTCCAAGGAACCACGCAATTGTCGTACACCGATAGCTTGGGGTTAGGGATGACCAGGTCCTCATCATAACCGATGACAGAGCCAAAACCCTCGCACACCGGACAAGCACCGTAGGGATTGTTATAGCTGAAAAAGTGAATGGTAGGCTCGTTAAAAAGCATACCATCTTCTTCAAAACGATTAGAAAAGTGATGGGTATTGTCATTAGGGATTACCAATGAGCAATGACCTTTCCCTTCAAAGAAAGCGGTTTGTATGGAGTCGGCCAGCCGATTTTTATTGTCTTCATCGTCTTTTCTGGTAACAGCGCGGTCAACGACTACCACCCAGCTTTTGATGCTTTTCAGCGAAGGCACATCTTCCATCACCTCGGCAATGTTGTGGACCTTTTCTCCGTCGTATAAACGACTATA
>JAIUMB010000151.1 GCA_022565745.1 Cryomorphaceae bacterium
AAAAAATAAATGTTAGTTTACTACATGTATATCAGGGGATAAACGGATTTATGCTGTCGGGTTTAGGACTGAATTGGCGGAAGTGGTATAAGTCGTCTCTTTCGCGTATTCTTTCAAGTTGACCATTTCCGAAACGGAAAGATCGATTAATATGGAATGTGGTGTCGCATAGGATTCTGCCCTCTTGAGCAATTGTAACTCGCGGGCCGGGAGAAGCAGTATACCACTTTTCGAAAATTATAGTGCTGTCTTTTATTTCGAATAGACCCCAAGCAGACTTATATTTTAATGATGTCTCATAATACATTCCTGAAACAATATCAGAAATAAGTTTTTGTTCCCAATCATCACCTTTATATGAGGATCCGCCTAGAATAATACCGTTACTGTAAAGAAAAAACACTCTCGTTGATTTCCCTTCATTATAAGAACTATAATAAAACCCATCAATTCGCAACTCATCACCAATGTAAGGGGTTTGTTGGAGGTGGAGTTCTTCGTCTTGCTGGTCTTTTTTGCACAGGCTTAACATGGTGGTAAGGGTTAGAATCATTATTATTTTCATGGTTTTCATGGTTTTAAATTATTAAAGGTTAATACAATCCAGTACCAGAGCTGCCAAATTGAAAATAGAAGCGGTTGGGGTAGTCCTTCCACTTAAAGCGCGGGTAACCACGTTTGTCGTGAATCCACTTGTCTTGAACTTGTCTTCTAACGGATTCGGAGTCAATTATATTTATTTTCCGTCCATAATCATCGTATTCTATAATGGTTACATCTAACACTGGAGGCTTTATTAAAATGGTTTTAAAATGATAACGGGACAATTTTTATTGACAGGTTAAAAGTAGAGTTTAACTTTAAACTCAACAACAAATCGCATGAAAAAGTCAAAATTCAATGAAGCCCAGATCATCAAGATCCTTCAATGGCAATAGCAAGCAAAAAAGTTAGTGAAATTTGCCGAGAATCAGTAATCTCAGAGCCTACATTTTACAAATAGAAGTCTAAGTACGGAGACCTGAGTTTATCTGATCTTCAGCGCATAAAGGATCTTGAATCAGAAAATGCAAGCCTGAAAAAAATTGTAGCAGACCAGCTGTTGTCTATTGATGTTTTGAAAGAAGTCAACGCAAAAAAGTGGTGACGCTTTATCAAAAGGAGCAATGCTTGTTGTTTGTGCTTTTTGATTTCACCGTCAAATCCAAGAATCTTATGTGATCGACTTATTTGACTCAAACCGCTAATGCTCCAGTTCATCCCCATTATACCATTTCCAAAAGATGAATTGTAGTTGATTGATAACTCAGGAGCAAAGTTGGCAGCTGCTTTCGGGATCCTAACGGGTAAGCTGTATCCTGAGCTCATGCCACTCACGTAAGGTTCGCCTTCAACAAAAACCGTAGGTCCATCTGTCGGAGGAAATCCGCTTCTAATTGTAGTCGGGTTGACGTATTGTGGCTCAAGTGTTGTTTGAGCATTTAATGCTATGCACGACATTACTGTAAGAATATACATGTTTTTCATAGTATTTGTTTTTTGTATTAATATTATTTTTGTAGCTGCAAACTTACAATATAAATATATTAATATGCAAGTTTTTTAGAGTATAATCCTTACTTTTTTAATGTTTTTAAAAATTAAAGGCACCAATATTATGTTTATTATTTTGATTTTAAATAAATTAAATTTATTTATGCACTTACACAGATATGCATCTTTTAATTACACCCGAAATAACCGTGTGTATGTTTTTAAAATATAATGAGTGCTTTAATTATCTGTTGATTTTGTAAAATACCTGACATTATTATTTTTGAGAAAAACCTCCAGCCTTTTCATTCAGGTGTTATCATCACGGCTACCCAAAAGGGATTGATTTGCTGCGCACGCGGGATGCTGGCGCATGCATGGAGTACTGCGTACGCATGGGCTGCTACGCAGGCATGGGGCGCTGCGCGCGCATGGGAGCACGGGAGCAGGGTTTTGCGAATGCATGTACACGCCAATTATTTGATTTATTAAAGCCTTAGGGTTGTATCTGTTTGGGGGTTTGGAGGTTTGGTTTTACCAATGTATTTAATGGCCAATATTCGATTTGTTAAAGCCTTAGTCTTGTAGAGAAAACGAAAAGGCCTGTATTACCATCCGTAAATCCCCGCTCCCGTGCTACCGAGCCACCCCGCGCAACTCATCCCCTACCGTTTCAATCTACTGGCCAATAAAAAAACGAACCCGCCGATACCGCCATCCGTACAACCAGACCTCCGACCACATCAAGCCATTCGTGGAAATTTGTGGTATTCGTGGCAGTTCATATTTATCAACGCAAATTTTTCGTGTCTTTCGTGCTTTTCGTGGTTAAAAAAATTTCGGAGCAAAATAATTTTAAGCAAACTATTCTTGCAGCCCTTCAAACTGTAACGTTTAATTTTGCAAAACAAGTTTAACGCTAACGTGTTAAAACATCAACCTCCACGAACACGGCAACCGGGTAAACCCAGTGAAAATACAGACAATGAATACAATAGCAACCGATATACGCAGCGATTTTCCCATATTATCACGAGAAGTCAACGGAAAGCCGTTAATATACCTCGACAATGCCGCTTCTACACAAAAGCCGACTTTAGTGATTGATGCCGTAAAAAATTATTACGAAACCATCAACGCCAATGTCCACCGTGGCAATCACCTGCTCAGTCAGCTCGCCACCGATGCGGTAGAGCAAGCACGCGACAAAACCCAGGCCTTTATCAACGCCGCTGAACGCGAAGAAATCATATTTACCAAAGGCACCACCGACGGCATCAACACCATAGCCTCATCGATGACCACTTTGGTCAAACCCGGACAAAACGTGGTCATTTCCGCCCTAGAACACCACTCCAATATTGTTCCCTGGCAAATGCTCTGCGAGCGCACAGGTGCCATGTTACGCGTTATCCCCATTAACCAAAAGGGCGAATGGATACTAGAAGAAGGGCTTTCGCTGATCGATGAAAACACGGCCATCGTTGCCGTGAACCACATTTCCAACGCCCTCGGCACCATCAATCCCGTGAAAACTCTCATCGAACACGCACACCGATTTGACGTACCCGTGCTCATCGACGGGGCACAATCGGCGCCACACATGGCCGTAGATGTTCAAGATTTGGACGCGGATTTCTACTGCTTTTCGGCACATAAAATCTGTGGTCCAACAGGGATAGGCGTATTGTACGGCAAACGCAAACACTTGGAAGCCCTCCCCCCCTACCAAGGTGGCGGTGAAATGATTAAAACCGTGAGTTTTGAAAAAACCACCTACGCCGAACTGCCATTTAAGTTCGAAGCTGGTACGCCGAATATGGCTGGCATCGTGGGTATGGGTGCGGCCATCGACTACCTCACTGCACACGGCATGAGCAAACTCAAGGCCATTGAAGACGACCTGTTGCACTACGCCACAGAAAAAATGTCGGCCATTGAAGGTATGCGCTTCTACGGCACCGCCGATAAGAAAGCCAGTGTTATTTCCTTCCTCATCGACGGCATCCACCCCTACGATTTAGGCACATTGATGGACAAGTTTGGTGTCGCCGTAAGAACCGGCCACCACTGTACTCAACCATTGATGGATTTTTACAATATACCTGGTACGGTACGCGCCTCTTTTGCCTTTTACAACAACAAAAACGACGTCGACGTAATGGTTGAAGCCATTGAAAAGTCAGCGGCTATGTTGCGGTGATTATTATAGAAACTTTTTGATGTAAAAGAAATCAATCCTTCACACAACGAATAGAATAGCCTATATCCTTGTAACTCAAAAAGGATCTTACGGATGAATGGAGTGGACTAGAAATTTGGTAGAAGATAACTTCTGTATTATCCCACTCATATTCCTTTGAGGTCCACCAAAATCCGTGCGCGCCTTTTTCGCTAAATTGCTCTTGAAATGCAGAGTACACCCCTCCAGGACGAGCAGTAAAGCTGGACTCATTTGTAACAGATTGTCCTGACGAATTCCAATGCACAGTTCCTGTCTCTTTTAGTTTATTAGCAGCTACGAAGGAACCGCCCAAGTAATCAATCAGTTCTCTCCACTCATCATCACTGGGCAAATGCCAGCCATCAGGGCATGCTCCTTGAACACCACTTGGATTTGATGAGCTACTTGAAGCGCCGTTCATGGCTGCAGTCCAATTGTATAATACCCCGTAGTCTCGGTAATTGTCCGTCGCTTTTGCATCGCTTACACTTGTCCCGTTATAATCATAAACGTAATAATGTGGTGACGTACGCGAATTTGAAGTCGTATTAGATACACTGGGTAAATAGCGGAGGTTATCAGCCATCCACTCCTGATTTCCAATCGTTGCCGTGCGGTAAAAATTACCGTCTCTTGGATCGGTAAAACTACTCATATTACCGGCAGATTCCGTCGTAAACGACATCGAACTACCATAAGCGGTTCCGTTGCTATTAGTCGCATAAGCCCGCACAAAGTATGTCGTGTTGGGATTCAACTGCGTCATCAAACTTGTGAAGTTTCCAGCACCAGCGCCATCAGAGGTTATGTTATCATTGATGGTTGGCGTCTGACCGGTACTCCAACACACACCTCTTGCTGTAACCGTTTCGCCTCCATCTGAGGCAATGAGACCTCCGCATTTGGCGGAAAACTGCTCCACGTTGGTTACCTGTAACGTGATCAGTTCCGGCAAACCTTCAATCGGACCATTACCGTTGCCATTTCCACCATTGTCATCGTCATCCGTACTGCAACTGATAAAGAAAATGAATGAGGCAAAAAAGAATAAAACGGGAAATTTAAAAATGTTTTCGCGACGCATCTGGGTTGTTTTTGGTTGAAATCAAAAATATTAATGTTTTGCAACATATATTCTAAAATTCTGATATTTTACTTAAATAGTCATTTTACCTTCAGGGCAAACGCATTAAAAAACACCGTAATATCAGATGGCTTATATACAATTACCCCCTAATATTGAGGGGGATTTAATCAAAAGCTAAAGTCAATTTGTGAAGCCATAAAATTATGCGTTAGGTACTTGTATTCCGAAACACGTGTACCACTACTGTATATTTATCCTTTTCAATTGCCTAACTTCTTTTATCCACTACAATAAGCAAGGCTAATACAATTCCCTAATCTCTTCATCAAACGGCCTTGCGATTCACGAACACAATTGAAAATTAAAGTGGG
>JAIUMB010000152.1 GCA_022565745.1 Cryomorphaceae bacterium
GGCAAACAAAGTAGCGCTATGTATACAAACTTCTTCATTAAAATCTAAATGCTATTCCGTACAACACTTGTCGAGGCGCCAAATATCGGGCGGGGTTTCGCGGATCAACGCCCGTTTCTTGTGGACCATTGAATTCCGGACGAGGATCACGCCATGTCAACGGCACGTCATCACCAAATTCATATGCTCTTCCCGTAACTGGATTGATGATTTGTGCATTGAGGTTGTTAAACATGTTTCTCACTTCTACACTAAACACGAGCCCAGTGTGCTTACTGAACATCCAGTCGTAACTCAGTTTTAAATCAAAATTGATCCAAGGGGTGGCAATTTCTTCTAAAAACCGGTCGTTGCGCTCTTCGTACTCTGGTCTGCCTAGATCATTTTCCGACACTTTAACCTGTGGCGTGTATCGAAAGCCGGAGGTATACCTGTAGGAGAAAAAGGCACGGAATCCGTTGATGCGCTTACCCAATACCCGAAAGGTGCTGTCGGGCGTAAAAATCACACCCGCATTGATGTTCCAAGGCCGGTCAAAAGCAAGATACTGCTCTCTGGCAAGCTGAATTTCTCCCGTTTGGGCAATTTGCAATGCCGACTCTCTGGCGGTGTTGGATTTACCACGAGCCACTTGATAAGACACGTTACCAAAAGCGTTGAGATGCTTGAGAAAACGATACTGAAACCCACCTTCAACCCCCATAATCTTAGCGTAATCCTGATTGATATAAACGGTTTTGGTTACCGGTCTTCCCGTTTGGTCGCGAACGATGGCGCTACGTGCCACTATGTAATCGAAGCGGTTGTTGTTAAAAGCCGCGAGCGATACCACTAAGTTCTTGCTTAACATACTTTTTACCCCTACTTCATAACTCACATTCACCTCCGGGTCTAAGTCGGGATTACCTAAGCTTGATAAAAATGAGCGGTCTTGAAATACGGGATCCAAACCGGCGTATAAGAAACGCGGGTGCGGCAGGCGCATGCTGTGACCGTAATTGAAATACATCACGTTATTTTCCGTGACCGGGAACGACACGTTCACTCTGGGCAACAACCTTGCTTTCCATCGCAGCCCCATCAATCCTACGGTTTTATCCATATAGTCTTGGCGGGTTTGGTCGATTACTGGACTGCTGGGATCTGCAATCGCGTCATCTGCAAAACGACCTGGTGCCCAATAGTTTAATCGCATACCTAAAGTAGCAATAATGCCTTTGTAGGTAATTCTGTCTTCGACGAAAATTCCACCATTTTGTGGTCTTACAGCCCAAATATCACTGGAACTACCGATACTTACTGAAGGTGTAAACGTGCTGTCGTTGATGCGAATGGGTGCACCTACCCAAGGGCGGGTGACATCTGCCCACTGATACTCGGTGAATATGTGGGTAAAACCCATGCTGATTAAGTTGACGCGATCACCGGGATCATAAGTCACCTTACCCCTTAAGGTATATTCTTGTGCATAGTGATCGTGCCAAAGTGGCGTTATGCCTCCGTTGTTGACCAACCCATCACCGGGTAATACGAAAAACGTCCCAGACGGGTCATTGGGATTAAATATCTGAACTGGATCGGTAATGATGTTTTGCTCGTCGTAAATCTGATCAACCGTTTCTTCCCTAAATGGACGACCATTGGCATCTGCTCGTAAGTTGGTAAACAATCGTCCGGCACTGATAGACATCCCCCATTTCTTGGAGATCATATGCTTGAAGTTTACCGCCGATAAAACCGACCGGTGGGTATATGTGGTTGCATTGTCTAGATTATTGGAACGTCTGTACTGAAAACCGGGCACAAGAATGGCGTCAAACCCTACGATTTGAAGTGTCCGGGTATTTTGATTGATGTTTACACTGGCTTGATTGGTAAACGTAAGTTTGGTACCCGGCTTTATTTGGTAAGCCATTTTAAACGTATGGGTAAATACATTGGAGTATCGTGGTGCCCAAAACGTGGGGTTATCGGGAAATAAAGAGGAATTGAGTTGCTCGGCCGTTGGTCCAAAATACTCATCGGTAATCATAGCCGTCACATTGTTGAAAATCGTCAACTTATTCTTGGTGCCGGGTATAGGCGTTCCCATAGTAATCTCAACAATATCCGTGTTAAAACTCGATGCAACATTGGGGTCGTAGATAAAGTCTCTTTGCCAACTTCCCGCCAATTCAAATCGATCCCCCCCCTCTCTAATGGTGGTATTGATTACGCCAGATGAACCGCCACCAAACTCAGCACCTGCTCCACCAGTGGTCACGCTCATGGATCCGATTGACGACGATGCGAGGTTGACACCAAAACCTGTTCCGGCTAGTGGATCCTGCGCACTGATACCATCTACCAGATACTCTGTTTCGTAAACCCGCGCACCTCGAATTTGCAAACCGTCTGGTGTTTCAATAACCCCCGCTTGCATGGCCACGACTTCCTGAACATCTCGACTGTTCATTTCGGCTAATTCTTGTCGAGTAATGGTCACCTCAGAGGCAGCCAATTCCAAGTCGATTTGCGACTTTCGACCAACAACTTCAATTTCGCCCAGACCAGAAACCTCTCCGGATAACTTGACGTCAAGTTTTGTGGTTTCTCCTGCTTTGATTGTAATCTCATTGTACTGTTTGGTTTGGTACCCCAAGTACTGAATCTTTACGGCGTATGTTCCAGGCTTTATTCCCGTAATTACGAAGTAACCATCTATATTGGTTGAGGCACCTTTGTACGTTCCAACAATGGCAATATTGGCCCCGATCAAAGTCTCTTTGGTTTCTTTGTCAACAATCTGTCCCTGCAGTTTTCCCAATTGCTCGTTTTGCGCCACGACCATTGTCAACGATCCCAGCATCATCAAAAGCAAGTAAAACCAGCCTCTACCAATCGAAGTCATCCTGTATGATTTTGTCAAAAAACTGCTGTAAATTGGTTGAATTGCCAACAAAACGATGCAAACTTATGGCTATAAATATCTGCTGAATGTTTCCATTTCTTCTTCGCAGTGAGCCCATTAGATTATCTCCCGACCAATTATTAAGCGGTGTAATCTGAGCGCGATAAAAGTTTTCTGAATCTATGGATTTTACGATAGGTACAATCCCCGTTATGGTTCCATCAGGATTTAAAATCGGATAACCACTCATGGAGGGCACGAGGGAACTGTCACCCGTTAACCTGGCTTGCCCCCCACTTCTCACCACATCTTCAATGGGAAAACCGACACTCAATCCATCAATATCGGAGGCAGGCGTCAGAATGGTTGTCACCAATGACTTTCCATTATTCGCATTAAACTGAGATATCAAGGGCGCCAAATTCACTAAAATTGACGCACTTTGTCCGCTCGCCGGGTTTGTAAAGGTTGAAATATCGGTGAACACATAGAGCTTGTCTATGCGCTCCATCACACGAGCAAAGTTGGCTTGCCAGAAACGGGGCTGTCTTGAGCCTTGGTCGACAAAGAAGTCGAGAAATTCGTAATCATTTTGAAATGCATTTCGGGCATAAGGCATGATGACGTCTCTTACCGAAGCTGGTTGGCCACAAATGATCAAATTCCTTGAAGCACTTTGCTTGAAATAAAAGGCTGCTGATGTATCAATCTCACTTTCCGCACCTGCTATATCAATGGCTTTGATGTAAACATTATTGATAGCATCTATGCGTACATCATTGGCTTTAATGGTTCGAGGAGTGTTTTCAACGCCTGCATAAATCAATGCTTCACCTACACCCGTCGCATTTTCTTCCAGCACAAAGGTGATGAGGTTGGCGGATGGTATTTCGAACCAATCGCCGTCGTTGAATTTCATTTGCACCGATTCTATGGTTTCATCTCCATCTAAATCTGTTGCTCTCCAACGCAATGTAGCTGCAATAAAAGCAGTATCCTTTGGTCCTACATCATTATCAAATGACGCTTCCGGTGGGGTGTTTCTCAAAGGGATACGCAAAAAGGCTGGCTCGGGATCTCGCGCATCTTCATTATCGATGGCACGTACCCAAAAATCTTGATCGGTTGTATCCGAGCCTGGGGTTATTGAAAACCTAAACGTGCTATCGGTGGATGTGGTAAAGTGCCACTGTTCATTATCCAAGGAAATCTCGTACCCCACCACGTAGCCATCTTTATCGCTTCCAAACCAACTCAAACGCACATTGGAATTGAGGCGATTTTCACCGGTTCGGTTGATGCTTTCTAAGGCAATGCGTGTTGTTGGCGGAATATTTTCGTTCAAATCCCCCCTCATACAAGAAGATGTATGAAATTGAAGGACTAAGCTTGCCCAGACAATTATTGCGTGATATGTCGCTTTTTTCTTCATGCAAAAAAAGTGGTGTTTGGAAAGCATTTCGCCTCCAAACACCACAGATAAAATGCGTTACTGAACCAATACTTTAGCGGTTTTGATGACACGACCTTGCTCAACAATACGCATGATATACATGCCGCTTTGCAGGTTTTCAACGTTCACAATGGCTTCACCACCGCGTAGTGCTTCTTGTGAAATCACACGCCCATTAAGGTCATAGACAACAACGGCGTCTCCACGTTCCGTCTGAATGGTTACTTGAGTTTGCGCCGGATTGGGGAATATGCGGGCAAACACCTCATTGTCAAATTGCTTGACCGAAACTGTTGGGCGACAATCAAGACTGTCAAGACTAAAGTTAGGGTTTATGAAGTCATCATTTGCACGAGGCAACAGGCGGTATTCTCCAAAACCAAAGTACCACATACCTTCTATGGCGTCAAACTCCATACTTTGGTCGGTAAGTACAACAGGCACCATCATGGTTCCGTTGTTGGTTGCCCAAGCTGAATCATTCACCACGCTTACGTAAAGTGAAGATCGACTGTTGCCATCACGACCAGCCAAAACGATGGTCGATTCGGCCAACCCATTGGCGGTATCGGTAGAGATGAGGTAGTCGCCGAAATTACCACGACGGGGATCAGAGATAACCACTTTGCCATTGGGGTTTTCAGCACGTACAAGCATACCCTCATATTTTTCCACCTCACCAGAGGCGTACATGGCAGGCATATTGGGGTTGATGACTACCGGTTGAACAGTTTGTCTATTTCCTGTTTTCGTCAAACTGGCCACATTGATTTGGGTAAAACCAAAGTTTTCCTGTACAGTACCAGTAACCGTTATTTCTTCGTCGCGGAA
>JAIUMB010000153.1 GCA_022565745.1 Cryomorphaceae bacterium
ATAAGGGCCACTGAAGGCTTCTAAGTGCTCCATCCAAATGGACTTTCCACTAAGGTCAAGTAATTCAAGAGAAATATCGCTGCTGTATGGCTGATGGAATGACAATTCAAATTGTCCTTGACTTGGATTAGGGTACAACTTCAAGCTACCAGCCAAGGTATGTGTTTGAACCGAAATATTTTCAGCCCAAACTGTCTGGCAAACCGTATCCGTATCACATAATCCGTAGGCTATCAAACAGACATCAAAGGAGTCGGTTTGCGCAAACTGATGAACAACTGTATCTGTCGTGTAGGTTGTCCCTTCAATCAACCATAGGATTGAGTCGGCATTTTGACTGGTATTGAAAAACTCTACTGTATGGCTAATTTGATTAAAGGTAAAATTGGCCTTTACCGTATCGGTATTTGGCACGATGGGCACTTCAGTTCTTAAATCCGAACAACCTTCAGAGCCATAGTGCACGCGACCTTTCCATGATCTCGGACTCAAATTTCCACCAAACAAACCAGATTTTGTAACACCCGTTAAAATCTCTAAATCGGCATTTGAACCAAGACTTGAACCAAGCGGATTACCCGAAGCGTAACTAAAGTTTCCGGTTATTGGCTGCAAATAAATACCATATACTTGATTGGCTGAGAGTGCAATTGGATTGCTTAAATTGAATTTAACAAAGTTAGCTGTTCCTTGTAAATTCACATTGGTTACCGTCTCAACAAACGTCCATGATGCAGGTGTATTCTCATGACCTTGCAAAGAACCCACTTTATAGTAAACGTTTATATCTGTAAGTCCCGAACTTGCCCCAACCACTGAAAAACCAGTAAGGGTCAACGCATTAAAGATGTCTAAGTCAAACATGTTCCCTCCATTTGCCGTCTGAACATTACCCGTTGCTGTAGACTCCAAAGAATCAGAAATATCGTTATAAGCAACATAATAAGTTGGCTGACCTGCTGTAGGAACCGTAAAACTGTTCCCTACTCCAATAGGAGAGCCTCCAGTAGGCACATCAAACCAATTGTAAATGATATTAGGTAATGGCAACGCCTCTATGGTAACGGAAGTCTCGCCGGCACAAAAAGCGACGTCTTCTACACGTGGTTGAAACGGTAGAATGGCCAAACTATCAAAGCTCAGTGAATCGTTAGATAAGAGTTGGTCATTAGCCAAACTCACATAAGCATTGACATTGATGTACCCACCCCAGTAACTATTGATGGTGCCTAAAGAAACCGTATCCACTTCATTTTCTAGTAGATTACCGGTATAAGTGAATGTAAACGACTGATTGATATCACCTGTGATGTCCATTTGGATTGGCAGCGAAGTGATCGGGAAGAAACCATTATTTCTGATCTCTACACGAACATCCATTAAGCTATCTCCACATGCTCCATCTTCAGGACTTACTAAGCTCACCAATTCTGCATCGAACTCGATGGGCACGCAGATCTCGATGGGATCATTCCAAGGACCAAAGCCACCTTGCGGACAAGCTTCGCGAATGTATACACAGACGCACTGACCCATTGGTAAACTATCCAAATGGAAGCCCTGATTATTGGTTACATTAGTAATTATATTACCCAATAAAGAACCAGGCGTAAATCCACAAACATCCCATTCTATTTCCCATTCGTTAACATTACCAAAGCTTTCCCAACTGATGAATGAACCACCAGGATACAAGGAATCAACATCTTCGTTGAACACACCCGTACAAGGAAGGGGATCAAACTGGTAAACGCCAGGGTCTGGGGTGGCTGTACGAGCCACACCCTCTATATCGGTAGGCACATCGGCCAAAACATTGGCACCTAAGGCTTTTACAGCACCTACGGTTGGACGATAGAAATCCGCACCTACACCCAAAAAGCCCGGATCAGCCTCAGCGCCGTTGACATCAAAGCCAGCAGTTTGCCAGTCAGAGAACGTGTTCACATTACCACCCTGAAAACCAAAGGTAACATTATTCATCGTTGGTGAGAAATATACGTTGTTGTCGAAATCAATATTTGCTCCGGCACTGGTGTTGTAATTAAAGAATCCTGGCGCAGAAGATCTATCCAAGTAGAAAATATTGTTCTTTACTTCTACATCACTTTGCGCTCCACTGCAGAACCAAAGTCGGGTTGCTGATGCAGATGTTGCATTGGGTTGATCAACCACAACGGTGTTATGATAAACCTTCCAGTGGTTATTAAGCGCACCTATGAAATACAAGGCATAAATAACACCTCCGTTGTTGATGTTGTATACCAGGTTATTGGCCATAATGCTAGGCTGAGCTGCTGTAGCTGTTGCACTGGACAAATAAATCGGGTAGGCCGCATTGGTCGTGGTGGTATTTTGGGTATTGTTATCGTGAATGCGGTTGTTGGTAATCACATTCGCCGAATGTCCTTGGGTCAAGAAGATGCCGTAAAAGGTACTCAAGGTCGTGCGGTCGGCGCGATTGAAGGTATTGCCATCTACTACCAAACTGTCTTGACTGCGGAAGTATGAACCGTACAAGTAGAAGTCTTCAAACACACTGTTGATAACCTTATTTCCTACATTGCGTTGCGCACTACTCTGTCCGCTGATCGTAATTCCGTAGTACCCACCTTTATGAAAGTTGTTGATAAAGGTATTGTGATTACCAACATCGCCACCTAAGGTTCCCGAGGTAGGACTACCACTCATTACCACGTTACTAAAGTTTAACGAGGTGGAGTTGTCTTCGGTGGTAAAGCTACAACTGCTAAACACGTTGTGCGACGCTTGATTGGTCATAAAGAGCACCCAGCCAAAGCTGGCTCCATTGGCTTCAATGTTTAAACTATCAACGGTGACATAGCTTGTTCCATTAAACGTTACCGTATTGCGGTCACCGGAACCTTGTGCAGAATAAGACAAGGTATTACCGTTACCATTGATGGTTATGCGATTTGAGGCCGATGTGCCTTCAATTGAGCCAAGTTCAAATTGTTCATTGTAAGGGCCATTTTGCACATTTACCGTTACGGGACCACAAACACCGTAGGCATTTAAGACATTCGCTAAGTCAGTAAAGCTGGTGAAATTCGTTGCCGATGGCGTAGAAAACTGGTCAATAGTAAATGTCCCCGACAAGCCTGCACGAAAATCCAACAATTCAATGCTGTTGTTGCTCAAGTCAATATCTGG
Organism: Cryomorphaceae bacterium; assembly: GCA_022565745.1. GTDB lineage: Bacteria > Bacteroidota > Bacteroidia > Flavobacteriales > Schleiferiaceae > CSBr16-58. Next base: position 3,175 of record JAIUMB010000153.1, read on the forward strand.
ACCAGGTACAATGCTGTCTACAGTAACTTCAATATCGTATACCACACCCCCCGCTACAATAAAAGAGCCCATATTGACGGCAACGAGATTGCCCGGATAGAATGAATCAACCACCATTATGGCTGTTTGTGGTACGTTATTTACTGTCCAACTCATATAAACCGTGTCTATGGTATCGGTGGCAAAGCTGCCAATCTCCACAATCACGTCGGCTGAACCAGGACATCCTGCGCTAGGCTCAATAAAACGTACGATACCAATATCCGCACCTACCGGTGGTTCAAACTGATATGCACCGGGATCAGGTGCAGGTGTGCGTGGGTCACCATCGATGTCAGTGGGCACATCGGTCAATACATTTTGGCCTAAGAACTTGATGGCCGCGGCTGATGGACGAAGGAAGTCGTTCCCGGTTCCACCGATGAATAAGGGGTCAAACTCGATACCATTGACATCGAAGCCCGCCGTTTGCCAAGCAGCAAAAGTCGAAATATTTGCACCGTTAAATCCAAAATCAAAATTGCTAGTCCCAGCCGGTACGTGATAATTGTTATTATTTACATCTACAGTGTTTGCTGCACTAGTAAAGTAAACCATATGCTTTGGCGGCGTATTTCCTCTATCGAGATAAAAAATATTGTTTTTAATCTCCATATTATTTTGCGCCCCACTAACAAACACCATTCTGGTTGCAGATGACGATGTAGATGATGGGTCATCGACCACTACCGTATTGTGAAGTATGCGCCAGTGGTTATTTAATGCACCAAGCAAGTAAACCGCGTAGATGATTCCTCCGTTGTTGATGTTATAAATCAAGTTATTGGCCAAGACATTATACGAAGCTGCATTAGGCGCATCGGCTCCGCTCATATAAATGGGGTAGCTTGCTGCAGTCGAACTGGTTACACTTGTTGCAACATCATGCACACGATTACCCATAATACGAGCATTGCTGATCCCTGTGGTGAAAAACAAACCATACGTGGTTGAATTGTCGGTTCTATTTTCTCTACTTATGTCATTGTTTTCAATGATTAACGAATCCTGTGCACGTGCATATATACCATAAAGAGCATAGTCTTCCATCACCGAGTTGCGAATCACATTACCGACGTTCCGCACCGTTGTTGATGAACCATTAAGCGTAAAAGAATAATAACCGCCAATATGGTGGTTGTTTTCAAATAAATTGTAATTACCCGTATTGCCCAAAGTTACAGCTGATGTTGGGCTATTACTCATCACCACACTAGAGAAAAATGTAGATGTACTCGATGTGCTGGTTTCAAATAAACAGTTTTTAAATGTGTTGTGATCGGCGCCCTGGGTTAAGAGTAAAACCCAACCATGCGTTGTTCCGTTGGCTTTAATCTCCAAACTATCAAAAGTAAACCAATCGGCACCATTCATAGTAAGTGTCGTGCGATCATTGGTTCCCGCTGCAGTATATTGTAGTGTATTACCATTTCCATTTACTGTAATGGTGTTTACAGAGGATGCACCAACAACCTCACCAAATTCAACCTCCTCATTGTAAGGCCCAGAGTTAGGGACAACGTTGACCACAACCGGGCCGCATATTCCATTGACATCAAGGAAACTAGACAAATCGTTAAACGACTGGAAGTTTGTTCCACCCGTCGCAGTAGCACTGTTAATGGTATACGTCCCACTAATGGCTGGGGTCAGAGAAACCGAAAGGGTATCGTTGAAATTAACGGTATCCACTTGGTTATTGGGTAAAGAGGTCCAAGCCACAATATTGGTTGTGGTGTTTGCAACAAAGTTGTGCGAACCCAAAGTGATATTAATAAATGATTGTCCGATACCACCAATGGTATCAAGCGTAGTGCTTACCATTTGACCAGGCTGCGGCACACCGTTAAGTGTCCAATCTACTTGTACGGAATCGATGATGTTGATACCAAAGTTTTGCACACGCACCACAATATCTTCCACACCCGGACAAAATGCTACCG
>JAIUMB010000154.1 GCA_022565745.1 Cryomorphaceae bacterium
AATTCACCATGAAAAAAGTATTTAATCGAATGTTTCTAATCGGAGCCATTGTCGGCACAGGTTTTTTTACCGCTTGTAGCAGCGATGATGACAATGACAACGGAAATGGAAATGGAAACGGAAACGGAAACGGCGCTGAAACCATCGCAGATGTAGCAGCCGGTAATGAAGATTTTAGTATTTTAGTAGACGCATTGACGCGTACCAATTTGGTAGACGCCGTATCAGATGCCAACGCCAGTTTAACAGTATTTGCTCCTACAAATGACGCTTTCTCCAATCTACTAAGCGACCTTGGCTTAAGTGATTTAGATGCATTAGAAGCCGCCATCGGTACTGAAGGGTTAGCCAATGTATTGTTGTATCACGTTCTTGGCACTAAAGTTATGGCCGCAGATGTATCTACAGGTTATGTGAACGCTTTAGCTACCAATGACAACGACAACAACTTGTCTATGTACATCAGCACTTCTGGTGGTGTAAGCATCAACGGAAGTTCAAATGTAGTTACTACCGATATCGAAGCCAGCAATGGCGTTATTCACGTAATTGATGCCGTTATTTTGCCACAAACCATTTTGGGTCTTGTTGGTCCCAATAACGACTTTGATGCATTAGTAACCGCAGTGAGTGTTGCCGACAACAATCCAGGAGACATCTTAAATGACGAAAGTTCATTTATCACTTTGTTTGCACCAACCAATGCCGGATTTAATCAATTGGTAAGTGATCTTGGTGCTGCAGACTTAAATGATGTTGTTGCCGCTGTAGGTACAGATGGTCTTTTCACCGTATTGGCGTATCACATTGTACCAGCTGATGTCCGTTCTTCGGATGTGTCTGCCGGAGCAGTGACTACCGCTGCTGGACAAGACTTTACAGTATCCATCCAAAATGGCAATGTTGTATTGACCGACACAGATAATCGTACAGCTACTGTAACAACAGTTGATGTTACAGGAACAAACGGTACCATTCACATCATTGACAATGTGATTCTACCTGACTTGAACTAAGTATTTAGATAATTATCAGAAAAAAGGCCGTCTTCATGACGGCCTTTTTTTTTTAATACTGATCGAGCATATACTTGATGACATCGGTACTGGTAACAATACCAACAACCTTGCCTTCACTCATAACCGGAAGCGAATGAAATTTGCTGGACACAAATACTTCAGCGGCGTCTTTTACAGTGGCATCTGCGTCTATTGACGTTATATTGTGCGTCATGATTTGATCAATGCTCAACATATCTAGTACAGCCTCATCGGCATCACCTTGATTCTCGAACACCTGACCAAAGCTCAAGCGCATAATATCATTTTTACTCATCATACCCACCAACTTATCACCGTTCATTACAGGTAAGTGGCGGAATTTTCCTTTTGCAAAAATCTCTTTTACTTTTCTCAAGTCATCGTTAAGATTAACGGTAACCAACGATTCTGTCATGATGGTAGAAATGGATTCTCTCTTTTTCATTTGTTCAATGTTTTTTGTTTGACGTACATCTCTATTAAGGATGATTAATTATGCAAATCTCGGTTTAAATCTAGAATTATTTAATGACTTAAATCAGCATTGCCGATGGCATTGCTAGAACGCAAAAAAAAATGGAGCCCATTGAAGGGCTCCATTTGGAGAAAGGAGTGTAAATGTGGTTAGACTTGGATTAATGATGAAATAACACACATAAATTAAAACACAAATGTATGCTTATAGATACAATCACATTAGCGCTATCTTTTAAGATATGTGTTCTGATTTGTGAAAGGAGTAAATGAATTGATAAAGCACCATCATTGACGCTCAATAGGCAGTTCAATTTCCACTCGTGTACCTTGACGCCCTTCTTCCTCTAAATCAAAAATCCTCAAGGTTACCTTTTGTTCTCTCACTTGATTCATCAGCTTAATGCGGTCTTGATTGGCATCTGAAGAAAACGATTTGTGTGTTTTATTCGCGTTGATTTTTCCCGAAGCTGATCTACCTATACCGTTATCTTCAATAACGCACAATAGTGTGTCTGAATCTTTCAGTTCAAATTCAATCAATAGCGTTTTTGATTGTCCATTGGCATGCATTAATCCATGTTTGATGCTATTTTCCACGTGAGGCTGCACCAACATTAGAGGGATATACACACTTTCTTTATCAAGGTTTTGGTCAATGCGAAAAGTCACTTCAATGGTATTGTCAAATCGCATATTTTCTAAACGTAGGTATAACCTAAGCAGCTGTTCTTCTTCGGCCAATGTAATGGCGTCTTTTGTACTGTGAGAAAGATACATTCTCATGAGGTCAGCAAAATCTGCCAGGTATTCACTGGCAATATATTGTTGATTGGACAGAATGAACTCTTGAATGGCATTGAGTGCATTAAACATAAAATGAGGGTTCATTTGCGCTCTTAATGCTGAAATTCTAGACTTATATACCTCTTTGAGAAATAGTTGCCGCTCTGCCTCCACCCTACTTCTTTCGCTTCTAATTTTGTTTTTTCTTTGCACCAGCCCCACAACTGATCCAATAATTAACAATAAAAGCAGCAGTAGAAACCACCACCTTCCATAAAGCGGCATCATTACATAAAAATTTACGCTTTCTGGAAAAGAGCAATTTCCGCTTGGGGTACAAGCTCTAACTTTAAGTGTGTAGTTACCCGCGTTGAGGTTATACAATCTAATTTCTTGTGCATTTGAAGGTGTGCTGTACCACTCATCTGATTGTCCCGACAATTGATATTCAAAACTCATCATATTTTGACTGCGAACAGACATAGCGCGAACCTTGACAAAAATCTCATTTCTTCTTGCGGGCAACTTTACCACAACATCTTTCGGGTAAGATTGGTTTTTCACTCTCACATCAGTAATATAAATCTGAGGAATGGGAATGGGGGCATAAGTATCGTCAAGTGGCAAAAACTGTATTGAATTACCGCCAACAATAAGAAGTTGCCCATCCCACTCAAAAAGCGCTTTAACAATTGATGGCGTCCATCCATTGGCTTGATCAATATGATCTATAGAGCCATTTTCGATGTTTATTCTGTAAATGCCTTTTCGGTGTGCTGCAAATAGATATTTTTCTGTTCGTAGCAACTGAGTAATGATGTTAGTAAAGAAAAGTGTTTCTACCACCTCCTTTTCTGTTATTCGCAGCAATAAATGATTTTTTGTCGATAGCCAAATGGTGTTTTTTTCAAAGTCATCAGTAATCATCTGCTGAACTTGAATGTCTCTACCATTGTGTAATATTTTTTCAATATTCTTATCTCTAGTAAATACATGCAGCCCATCTAAATAATCAACATACAAATTGGAGTCCGTTAAGGCAATGTGATTGGATCGCCATGGTCTTACAACGTCTTCCGAAAATTGATAAAAAGGGAAATCAACCAAGGTCTTAGAGTTTGACCGACTGATAAAGCTTGTTCCATAAGACGTGCCAATAAAAGCACCTCCTCCTATACTAACGGCTTTTTTAAAAATAAAAGAGTAACTGTCTTGTCTGCTTTTATCATAAAAAGATTGGCTCCTAACATCGTAAAAACACCTATCATGACCTATATACAAGCGTGAAGAAGCTGTATCATAAAACAATGGCGCTCTTTCTAAGGGCTCCTTACTTATGGTCACAACATTTTCATACGGCGGCTTTGTAAAATATATCATGCCGCCATCATCTTGAATATAAATACCTTCCTCAAAATCACTGACGGCTTGTGAAACGTGCAACTTGGGCAGTCTGATGTGGGTGAAGTTTCTATTTGAAACCACAAAAAGCCCTCTGGTCAATGAACCAATCCAAAAGTTACCGTTTTTATCTTTCATTACAGAAGAAACACTGACATCGCTAAGCACACTTCCTGATGGTTTTCCCTGTTCCAAATTCCAAATAAAACCACCCGTCTTTGTGAGCAACCACAGCTCGTTATCAATTATTTCTGCATGATTAAACGCATAATGATTAATGCTTTCATCAATCCAAATGGTATCTAACCCATCTAGATCGTACACTAAGGCATTGTCCATTATGCTGATAGCATGTCCGGCATTATTTGTACCGATTAAAAAAAACTTACCAATTATGCAGGGAAAATCAGTATAGTCAAGCACAGCTTTTTCAACCAACTTATTTTTGGACAAACCATAAGTTTGAACCAAACAGCTTTCTTTATTTTCAGTTATTTTTGAAAATGCATAAACAATAAGAGCTTCATCTATTTGTAAAGAGAAAATGGACATATTCTCAAATTCTCGGAGACTGGTGGTGCTTTTACTTATAAAATCATAAGACAAAACTTCCCCATGAGATGATCGAAAAACATATACTGTTGGAAAATCAATCAGTGAAAAATCGCTAATGAATTCACTCTTATTCTCTAATTCCATAGCTAAGTGAAGGGTATCATTCTCTAAATAGAAAAGTTGGCCACTAAAATTAACGCACCAAATCCGCCCTTCAGGATCTTTGATTAGTCTTGTATAAGCAATGTCATAATCTGGGTTAATAAAGGTCTGAAAGGTCACGCCATCATATGAAACCAAACCTTCGTTGGTGCCAAACCAAACCACGTCGTTATCACCCTCTAATATTTCAAAAACAGTGTTCATTGGAAAGCCCAGCACATCATTCGCACTGAATGTATTGACATCCCTTGCATGCAAACAAAGTGTTGTCAAAAAGCAACCAATCATGTAGAAGACTAAGCGCATGTTTGTTTACAAATCACTTATCAACGATAAAAATTCATCCTTTTTTTCTTTTGACAGTGGAATCATTTCATCATTATCTAACAAAATATAATTACCATCTCGCTTAACATACTGCTTTAGATAGTGAAGATTAATGATATATGAGCGATGCGGTCTATAGAATGGCATACCTTCGGCCATCAAGCGATTAAAATATTTGAGTGGCTTAGAAACTGTGATTTTTTTCCATTAACTTTATAAATATTGGTGTACATACCATCAGCCAATAAAAAAACAATATCCTCAATTGGTATAAAAACGATGCCGTCGTTTACTGGAACACCAATTTTTCTGAAGTGTTGATTTCTTAGAGATTCTCTAAGCTCATATAAGCGCATTTGGATCTGTTTCTGACTG
>JAIUMB010000155.1 GCA_022565745.1 Cryomorphaceae bacterium
CGCGCCCAACTTCGTCGCGCAATGCCGTTGTTTACATCGTAAAAAAGCATGCGCTCTAGGCGAACATCGGCCTCTTGGCTACCGTCGAGCAGCATACCAAACCCGCCATTGATGACTTCTCCCCAACCTACACCACCACCATTGTGAATACTCACCCAGGTGGCTCCGCGGAAACTGTCACCAATGACATTGTGAATGGCCATATCGGCGGTAAATTTTGACCCATCGTAAATATTAGAGGTTTCTCGATAAGGAGAATCTGTTCCACTTACATCGTGGTGATCACGCCCAAGCACGACCGGACCGATCTCCCCTCGCGCAATGGCTTCATTAAACGCACGGGCAATTTTTATTCGACCTTCGGCATCGGCGTAGAGAATACGTGCCTGGGAACCTACGACCAATCGATTGTTTTGAGCGGCTTCAATCCACTGAATGTTGTCGCTCATTTGCTGTCGAATTTCGTCTGGCGCAGTAGCCGCCATATCTCGAAGCACCTTGGCGGCTATACGATCGGTCTTTGCCAAATCTTCTGGCTTACCCGAGGCACACACCCAACGAAACGGACCAAATCCGTAATCAAAACACATGGGGCCAAGTATATCTTGAACATATGACGGATAGCGAAAATCAATGCCATTCTCGGCCATAACCTCCGCACCGGCACGAGAAGCTTCCAACAAAAAGGCGTTGCCATAGTCAAAGAAGTAAGTGCCTCTCGCGGTATGTGCATTAACGGCCGCCGCATGTCTGCGCAGCGACTCTTGCACGTGTTCTTTAAAAGTTTTGGGAGAAGCTGCCATCATTTCATTGGCTGCTTCAAACGTAAGTCCGGCTGGATAATACCCCCCCGCCCAAGGATTGTGTAAAGACGTCTGATCAGAGCCCAATTCAATATCGATGTCTTCTTTTAAGAATCGCTCCCATACATCAACCACATTGCCAATGTAAGCAAAGCTGGTATTGGATTTGGTTGCTTTAGCTGTTTTAACTTCATCTACCAACACGTCGATGTCGTTAATTAGGCGATCCACCCAACCTTGCTCAAAACGGGTTTTAGCGGCCTTAGGATTAACCTCGGCGGTCACAGACACGCAACCGGCAATTTTTGCTGCTTTGGGTTGCGCACCACTCATTCCGCCCAAACCTGCGGTTACGAATAGTTTTCCACGTAAATCTTCTCCGCCCTTACTAATTTTTCTGCCGGCATTCATTACGGTAATGGTGGTGCCATGTACGATACCTTGAGGGCCAATGTACATGTATGAACCAGCCGTCATTTGACCATATTGGGTAACGCCTAGAGCATTAAAACGCTCCCAATCGTCGGGTTGAGAGTAATTGGGAATCATCATGCCGTTGGTAACCACCACACGTGGGGCCTCCGGGTGCGAGGGAAACAATCCCATAGGATGTCCGGAATACATGTGCAGCGTTTGTTCATCGGTCATTTCCGACAGGTATTTCATGGTAAGTAAGTACTGGGCCCAATTCTGAAAGACCCCGCCGTTCCCGCCGTAGGTGATTAATTCATGTGGATGCTGCGCCACTTTAGGATCCAAGTTATTTTGAATCATCAACATAATGGCCGCTGCTTGCTTGGATTTATGTGGATAATCATCGATTGACCGCGCATGCATGGGATAATCCGGACGCAAGCGATACATATAAATGCGTCCGTATTGTTCCAATTCTTGTGCAAATTCTGGCGCCAACTCAGTTTGCTGTTCAGGCGTAAAATATCGCAGTGCATTGCGCAGAGCCAAACGCTTTTCTTCTACACTTAAAATATCTTTGCGCTTTGGCGCATGATTCACATCGGGGTCATACGCTTTGGGTGGTGGAAGCTCAGATGGAATTCCTTGTTTAATGGCGTCGGCAAACATAACAGCTGAAACAGTACTCATATAAATTTTTATCAATCGTTGATTGTATCGGCAAAATTAAACCATAACTATAGAACCTATAAACCAACATTTCGTTCACCGTCTTACCTTTGTTTTTTTGACGATGACGATGACGATGACGATGACGATGACGATGACGATGACTCACGAATGTATAGGCAGTAAACGTATCAGTATGTTAACGGCCTAGTCTTAGTCTTAGTCTTAGTCTTAGTCTTAGTCTTAGTCTTAGTCTTAGTCTTAGTCTTAAAAAACAACCAATCGCATGAACACCCACCACACCCCTCTTATTGAAAGTCCATTGCTGAGCCAAATAAACAAAGCCCCCGTTTATTTGAAGTGTGAGAATATGCAGCAGACCCATTCCTTTAAAGCCAGGGGAGCGTGGCATGCCATCAATGCACTTAAGAACAGCAGCAATGGTGTCATCACGCACAGTTCGGGCAATCACGGGGCGGCACTATCATGGGCTGCAAAGTCAAAAGGTATAGAAGCGCACATTGTTGTCCCAGAAAACGCTCCCCAGTCTAAGATTGAAAACATTAAGCGCTATGGCGGTATTGTTCACTTTTGCGGTGCCGGACTCGACGCAAGAGAGGAGAAAATGAAAGCCATTCAGGCACAAGGTAATCAAGTGTTTATTCCTCCGTATAATCACGAGGATATCATTGCCGGACAAAGCACTTGTGCACGAGAAATATTTTCAGAGGTCAAGAACATCCATACGTTGTTGGTGCCTGTTGGTGGCGGCGGATTGTTAAGCGGGAGCGCCATTGCAGCACGCGAGGCGTCACCAAACACCAAAGTCATTGGCTGTGAACCTGCGGAGGCTGATGATGCGTATCGCAGTTTTCACAGCGGTAAATTGGAACACCCCGGCAATCCCACCACCATGGCCGATGGGTTGAGAACCGGACTGGGCGACATCACCTTTGGTTATATAAAATCAATGGTTAACGATATTTATACAGTCACCGAACAAGACATTTACAATGCTTGGGCTTTTGTGATTCACCATTTAAAATTAATCATAGAGCCGAGTTGCGCCGTTCCATTTGCCGTATGGAAATCAAAATTAAACCACTGGCAAGGCCAACCAGTAGCCATCATCATTACCGGAGGCAATATCGATCTATCAAACCTGCCTCCTCAAGAAGATTCTTTCAACTTTCTTTGATACATTTGTGCACTTCTAAAAGGCCAAAAACCAACATTTCACTTCAACGCAGCATGAAGCATCTCATCGACGCACTACCACAACATCTAACCGATGCAGTTTCAATTTTTGACAATGCAACTTTGAAAGCGCCCAGTGAACGGATCGACCATATTGTTATAACTGGATTGGGAGGGTCAGGCATTGGCGCATCCATTGTTGCAGAAATGTTGAAAAGCAAAGTTTCCATCCCCGTGGTCATCAATAAAAATTACACGCTACCTGGTTTTGCAAATAAGCACACACTGGTCATTGCTTGCAGTTACTCCGGCAACACAGAAGAGACCATTGCTGCAACAAAAGACGGCTTAACGCGTGGATGTATGTTAGCCGCTATTAGCTCTGGAGGCTTACTCATTGACTTAGCAAAAGAGCATGACTTTAACCACTTAATTGTTCCCGGGGGTAACCCTCCTCGATCAATGCTGGGTTACAGTTTGACTCTTATTTTTGCTTTATTTGAATTTTACAAAATTGCTGAAACCAACGTACACGAATGGACCAAACGGGTAAGAGCAAACCTTGAGGCTTCCCATGAAGCGTGTGAGCAAACGGCTAAAAAATTGACAGCGGTTTTAAAAAACAAAATTGTTGCTGTATATGCATGCGACGGGATGGGCGCCATTGCCGAACGTGTGCGCCAACAGCTCAACGAAAACGCCAAAATGGTAGGCTGGAATGGCACCATACCAGAAATGAACCACAACGAATTGGTGGGATGGCATTTTGAACATCCGGAAATTGCTGTTCTCATGTTGCGCTCAGACTTTGAACATCCACGTAACGCTATACGTGCAGAACTCAACAAAGAAATTCTTCTTAAAAAAACACCTAACGTTGTTGAATTAAAAGGTGAAGGGGAAACCATCATTGACGCCGCTTTCCACATCATTCACACCACCGATTTATTGTCACACCAACTTTCTGAAGTTCACGATGTAGACATTTATGACATCAAGGTGATTGAATTTTTAAAAGATAAGCTGAGCAAAATGTGATTCTGAACTGCCGATGTCTCTTCTCATTCATGCCATAAGGCGTTAAAACTGCAGGACTTTTATTGCCTCTTCAATGATTTCGTCTACGTTAGGAACATTTGGGTCAATGCTTACAAAAACATCAGGAGCAACGCCTGGCTCAATAGAGAATCCCTCGCGATCAAAAGTGCGGGTGGCACTGTAACGAAAACGCCAACCATTGCCAAGCTCTCCATCTTGAGGCGTACCACCTCCGCCTCCGGTACTGTCGCCCATCAACGTGATGTGGTCGTGGTATTTCATGCTGGTGGCAAAGAAACTGGTAGCGCTGTAACTCCGGCGATTGATCAACACCACTACTTTACCGGTATATGCGTTGTCTCTTGGCTCCAAGCGAATAACCTCTGGTGTGCTAAAATCATCCCTGCCTGGACCCGTTTTATATTCTCGTGTGTACACATCTACCGGTTCTTTTAAAAAACACGACGCCAAGGCCAAAGCTTGATTGGTGGTGCCGCCACCATTACTGCGTACGTCAATGATGACGCCCTTGGCTCCGGCTGCGCGTTGAAGCACAAAATTTAAGTGGGTACCCGTTAGTCCCACGCTAAAACTCGCATAACGGATATACAAGATGGAATCGCTGAGCATTTGGTGGCGCATGGGACCGGTAATGCGGTGGTCGTCTCCAAGATATTGACGCTCCACCAAGTTGGCATCATAATTATCAGGGTGGTCAAGATACCATTTCCAGTTTCGCCCCAAATCAAACGGCGACACGAGATTGGTATGGCCATCGCGAAGCTGAAAGAGCATGTCTGACAATAAATCAAAAAAAGCTTCTTCGCTCATGCCCTCTTCAATCTGCTGTCGATACGTATCACCCAACACTTCCCAATCAACACCTTTGATGTCGAAAAAGGTGTACTTCTCATTCATCGTTTGCCACAACTGATCAAACACCGCCTCCTTGCTTGCCGACGCATCGGATTCAAA
>JAIUMB010000156.1 GCA_022565745.1 Cryomorphaceae bacterium
ATCGGCAAATGTTTTTGAATCAATAGATTTTCCTTTTTCATCGAGTATTATGAGAAAGTCACCAGGTTTTAACCTGTTCAGTATTTGTTCACCTTCTAATTTTTTCAATTGTTGAGGTGTAATACGCTTTCCCTTGATCACCGGAATGTCAATCGTGGATATTTTGGATATATAATGTGAGAGCCTTTTTTTAAAAAGTGCTTCACCCTCCTTTACAAAACCCATGTGGGTCTCACCCATTCTCAAAAAAACCAATTCCACCGTAAAATTTCAGGTTTAAGATTCAACCAAACACACAAATAGGGTGTTGTTTTAGTAGACGTAATTTCCAACAATAGGCAACAAAGATAGTTCATTACGGCTAACCTTTGTGGTGATGTGTTTTGATTTAAATACAGATACATTTGGTTCGTATTTTTGACCCCCTTGAAACATTCATCTGATTTAGGTAAAAAATCAAAGGGGATGTTTCACTAGATCGCTAAAAACCCATTTTGAACCCGTGAAAATACACAAAATGACAATAGCAAACCAGCAATTGCAAGCATTTATAGAAACAGCACTTCGCGAAGATTTGGGTGATGGTGATCACAGCAGTTTGTCGTGTATTCCCGCCAATACAAAAGGGAGAGCTGTGCTCATTGTTAAAGAAGCGGGTGTTATTTGTGGGATAGATGTAGCCAAAGCCATATTTCAAACCATTGAATCGGATATAGCCTTTCATCAACACTTAAGCGATGGTAACGCTGTTGAACCGGGTGACGTCGCATTTGAAGTAGAAGGCCATGTGCATACCATTTTGGCCGGAGAAAGATTGGCTCTCAATTGCATGCAGCGAATGAGTGGTGTTTCAAGTTATACCCGTAAACTGCAAGACATGATTTCTCATACCAATTGTGTTTTATTGGATACGCGTAAAACAACACCTGGAATGCGCATGTTGGAGAAGTACGCTGTACGCTGTGGCGGTGGGGGTAATCATAGAATGGGGCTTTATGATATGATTATGCTTAAAGACAATCACATTGATTATGCCGGGGGAATAACCCATGCCATTGAAAAAGTGAAGTCTTACCTAAAGACAAATAATCTTTCATTAGCCGTTGAAGTAGAAGCTCGAAACTTGCAGGAAGTGGAAGAAATTCTCAGCAGTGGCAAAGTCGACAGGATCATGTTAGATAATTTTTTGCCTCAAGAAGTAAAACTTGCCGTAGATTTGATAGATAAACGAAGTGAAACAGAAGCCAGCGGAGGCATTACCGAAAGTAATATAGTTGCGTATGCAGAAACTGGTGTTGATTTTATATCAGTGGGCGCATTAACGCACTCGGTTAAAAGCTTAGATATGAGCCTAAAAGCCAGATAAACAAGTGAAAGCATTTTTCATACGCAAATATCGACAAACGAAGTATTGGATTCTGAGGTTTGTTCGTTTGAGCAAATACATCACCATTCCCTTTTTTCAAGGTCAGAGTTTGTATGATGTCATGCGCTTTTTTTGGCTGGGAATTTTTGAAGGCAACGTAACTTCACGAGCCGCATCAATCGCTTTTAGCTTCTTTCTCGCTCTTTTTCCCGCACTGATTTTCCTTTTTAGCTTGATTCCTTATGTGCCAATAGAGGGGTTTCAAGACAAATTGTTTGATTTGCTTCAAGAGGTGATGCCGCCGAATTCTTATGAAGCGGCCGAATCAACGATTGATGACATCATCAATAACAGACGAGGTGGCCTTTTGAGCTTTGGTTTCTTTTTGGGGTTGATTTTTGGCGCCAATGGATTCAATTCTTTGATGACTAATTTTAACACCACCATACATGAACTCGGTGATCGAAGCTTTTGGCGGCAAGAAATGGTGGCTATATTTCTAACATTAATACTGTCGCTACTCATTCTTCTGGGGGTTACGCTCATTATTTTCACAGAGAGTTTTACCATTTGGTTGGTCAATCAAGAGTTTATTCCCAACAGCTGGACTGGTTTAATACAAGTGGGTCGACTACTTCTCATGTTGTTTACCGTGTACATAAGCATAGCGATTTTGTACTACTTTGGGCCGGCCAATAGACACTTATACCGTTTCTTTTCTCCAGGATCTATTTTGGCTACGGTGCTTATTATATTGGCGTCTTACGGATTTAGTTTTTATGTAGACAACTTCAATCAATACAACCGATTGTATGGTTCAATAGGAACGCTATTGGTCATACTTCTATGGATATACCTGAACAGTATTGTATTAATCGTAGGGTTTGAGTTTAACGCCAGCATTGCCCAAGCTAAAATCAGAAAAGAGAAGCTTGGGAAAGCCATACGCCGCAAAAAAAAGAAGGAGCAGAAATAAGGGTTTTAATTGAATTACCGTATTAGACTAATAGACCCTCGCTCTCGCAGAATATCTTCCGTTTCAAAGCCCGTTGCAATAATAGAGTATACATATACCCCCATTGGAGCAGGTTGTCCATTTATATTGCCATCCCAACCTTCATCAATCGTGTTAGTAGAAAACACTTCGTTGCCCCAGCGGTCATAAATATACATGGTGAATGATGCAACGGTCGACCCTTTTACCAGAAACACATCATTGCGTCCATCTCCATTTGGCGTAAACGCTGAAGGAATGAACAGTCGAGGCAAACAATTGATAACTTCTATTTGTACGGATTCACTTTGTACGCCACAGTCACCAGTTACTTCAACGGCATACACTCCCGCTTGAGTAACAATAATGGTGGATGAGGTCTCGTTGGTATTCCACAAAACGTCTCCATCACCAATGTTTAATACCCTTAATTGTAGTTCATCTCCATCACACAATTGATTGTCTTCAAAATCAAGAAATATTTCCGGATCTTCCAAGACTACAATATCTACTGTGTACTCAAAATCACATCCATTTGGATTATTGATGATATAATTAAAAGTGCCTTCTTCTGTAAAGACATTGTTGCCGTGAGCAAATGATTCTCCGCGACAAAGCACAGCGGAGGTGTCTCTTGGAATCGTTTCATTTGAATAATTTATACTGACAGAATAAATCGTGTCACACGCCGCAGAATCTCGCGTATACTGAAAAGGCGTGTCTGTGAACACTATGGTGTCAAAAAACACCACAGAGTCGCCTTCACAGAAGGTAAGTGTTGTGTCTAGTCGGATGGTGTCGGGGTCAACAGTTATGCTGTAAGTTTGGGGTGTATTCGAACAGAATCCATCGGCAGTAAGGGTGTAGGTGCCCGGCCCATTGATGATTAATTGTGAGCCGGTAGATCCTCCAGATGGTCCACTCCAATTTAAATTGCCTTGGGGAAAATCATTGACCAAAATGGTATCTGGATAATTACAGGTAACAAAATCAGCAGGCATATTGGGATCGTAATCAAACGATTCTTGCCTGGTGATGATTTCTCTGCGGAAGGGAACATCAGTCTCCACTGAATTACCTATGCTGGTAGGAGGTGCTTGCAAAAACCAGGTTGGGGAATCGTTTCTACCACGAATGTATTTGCCAAAGTATGGCGATGTTGGCCCATTGATAGTCACATTTACCCGCTGGAAGTTTGGAGGCAGGTTAGGGCCTGTGAAACTACTAACCCGTGCTAAATAAACACCGTGATAATGTCCGGGCAAACACAAAGAATCATCGCCCATGCTGTTGAATGTGTTGGGGGTGTCTAAAACGGTATAAATATGAATCCCTGTGGTGCCAGTTAAATTTGGCGGAATGGCCGATGTTGTTACGGTATCACCGGTGCTGCTGATATGTTGCAGTACGCCATTAAATGGTGAAGGGTAAATAAACGTGGACTCATCACCAATGGCTGCTTCGGAAAGAATTTTTGGGACGCTTCCAACGGGTAAGCCAAAATAATTATTTGTACTGCTATCTACTATGGTGTCTGTGGCGTTTAATTCGTCGAGCTTATAATAGGCCAAAAGATTATTGGTAGCGGGAGGGATTTTCCGGCACATGAAGGTGCGGATTTGCTGGTCGGTAAGTGCTGACTCCCATACAGAAATCTCATCTATATCGCCATTGAATAACTCATTGTTCTGGCGTTGGTGTGAGCCAATTCTGGCGTTATTGGCTTGTATGATCGGTGGGTAACCTGGCTGAGTGACACTTGCGCCTCCATTGCAGAACCCACCTTGAAGCGTTCCGTTGATAAAAAATTGAATATTATTAGCGTTGGTTGCTCGAACTGCAACGTGAATCATTCTGTCAGCATTAATCAAATTTGCATTGATTGTTTGAAAGCATGATCGGACATTTGCAAAATTATAAGAACTCCCATCGCCAAATTCAAAGGTTAAGCGCACAAAGTTACCTGTTGCTCCTAATCTTTGCACGCCAAAAGAAACCCCTCTGAACGCAGCTGGAATGCCTTGACCGGTAGAAAAGATAGGATAGATGCCCATGTTTGAGGTGGCAGGTATGCGAACCCATGCCATGATGGTAAACGGAAATTGTAAGCGCGGAAAATCTTGGATTTCTACATACCCCGGATCAAAAGGTCCTGATGCATTGCCGCTGCCTGGCAAATCTTGCCCCACTAGCGAGAATGCTGTGCCCATTAACAAAGCAAAACAAAAAAGATAACAGCGCATAATGATCAATCAGGGTAATGGTGCAAATTTACATCGGAAAATCTCTGATATAGATACACCTAAGATATCTTTAAGGTTCATTTATTCAATGCCAAAAATACCCAATTTACCAACTGTTTGATTGAGTTAACGCATCAGCGTCATACTCCCCGTTTCGGTAAAAACTTCTGTAATATCAAACCCGATCACGGTAACGACATACACATAGACTCCAGTAGGCGCGGGCTCGCCGTTGATGGTGCCATCCCAAGCTCGGGCCAGACTGGTAGAGTAGAAGACCTCTGCGCCCCAGCGACTAAAAATACGAATGGAGTACTGCCTAATGCCATCGCCCTTTACTTCGAACCGATCATTGACACCGTCGCCGTTGGGGGTAAACGCTGAGGGAATAAAAATTCTCGGAGTGCAATCGCGGTCTTCTACAAAAATAGAATCCACCTGCACGCCACATTGTCCTTGAAAGGTTACGGCGTA
>JAIUMB010000157.1 GCA_022565745.1 Cryomorphaceae bacterium
CCAATGGACACACAGCTTCGCGAAGACCCAGAGCAGCCTCAAGCCAACATTGATACGTATTTTGACTACGGATCTGGTGGCTTTATGAGCGCAACCGAAAAGTGTAACGGCTCCGGTGATTGTCGTAAATTACCAGAATCAGGCGGCACGATGTGTCCGAGCTACCAAGCAACAAAAGATGAAAAACACAGCACACGTGCCCGTGCCAATGCCTTGCGTTCATTTATTGGAGAAAACGCCCGCAGCAATCGCTTTAATCACCCGGAGCTGAAGGAAGTTTTAGATCTATGTCTTAGCTGCAAAGGCTGCACCCGTGAATGTCCGAGTAATGTAGATATGGCCGGCATGAAAGCCGAATGGCAATACCAGTACTACAAAAGCAATCGTCGTCCGCTGCGCGACTATGCACTCGGGCACATCGACGTATTCAGCAAGCCCGCAGGATACCTTCCCTGGCTGGTTAACGGCATCAACCGCTTGCCAGGCATCAATAGCCTCATCAAATACAGTTTAGGCATTGCCCCAACACGTCCGCTACCCACCTTTGCCTCACCGGTACATCGCTGGTACCTCAGACGTTACCGACAAAACCAACCACAACAAGCAAAAGGCAAGTTGTACTTATTCTTAGACGAATTTACCAACTACCAAGACACCCATATTGGCAAGGCTGCGATTGCTTTGCTATGGCGTTTGGGTTATGAGGTGCTTTGGATAAAGCACGCAAGCAGCGGCCGCAGTCAGATTTCCAAAGGCTTGCTGGAGAGTGCCCGTCAACGTGCCGACAAGAACGTGGCTATATTTGCCGATCTCATAGACGACAACACCCCCTTGGTGGGCATTGAACCATCGGCCATCTTGGGCTTCCGCGACGAATACCCACAATTGGTCAGCGATGAATTAAAGGACAAGGCAAAAACACTGAGTCCGTACGTCTTGATGATCGACGAGTTCCTGAGTCGCGAAATTGAAAATGGCCGTCTTAGTCAAAACGATTTCCGCTCAGGCAACGAACGCGAGGCCTTGATCCACGGTCATTGCCACCAAAAAGCGCTAAGCAGTTTGCGCCACACCAAAGTTATTTTGCAAACTGCCGGATATAAAACCACCATTATTCCCAGTGGCTGTTGTGGCATGGCAGGAAGCTTTGGTTACGAAAAAGAGCATCATAAAATCAGCATGGACATTGGAGAAATGGTGCTCTTCCCCTTTTTGAGAAATGCGTCAAAAAACAGTGTAATCATTGCCCCGGGCACATCATGCCGACACCAAATTATGGATGGCACCAGAAAAACCAGTCGGCACTGGATAGAGTTGGTATAAAGCTGTTTTCCGTTTACTACATAAACGTCATGGCCTTTTCCACCATATGCTTAGAGCCCACGAAAAATGGCACGCGCTGATGCAGTTCATCGGGTTGGATGTCGAGTATGCGTTGGTGACCATCGGTGGCCAAACCACCAGCTTGCTCGGCCAAAAACGCCAATGGATTACACTCGTACAGCAAACGAAGCTTGCCATTAGGCGCGTTCGTTCCTTCAGGGTAAAAGTAAATCCCCCCTTTAAGTAGATTGCGGTGAAAGTCGCTGACCAACGAACCAATATATCTACCCGTGTATGGACGATTGGTATCGGGGTCTTTGTCCTGACAGTAATCGATATATGCCTTTACCCCATCTGGAAATTTCAAGTAATTACCGGTATTGACCGAATAAATTTTTCCGTCGACCGGCATTTGCATATTGGGGTGACTGAGTTGAAACGTTCCAATAGAAGGCTCTAGGGTAAAACCATTGACCCCATTTCCGGTGGTGTACACCAACATGGTGGAAGAGCCGTAAACCACGTATCCGGCAGCTACCTGCTGGTTACCCGGCTGCAAGAAGTCTTTCAGTTCTGCCGGCTGACCAACTGGCGTTACGCGGCGATAAATGCTGAAAATTGTACCTACTGAAACGTTTACATCGATGTTAGATGACCCATCTAAAGGATCAATTAAGACCACATATTTACTTTCAGCGTGTTTTTCCTCGTCGAAAATGATGTAACTGTCCATTTCTTCTGATGCCAATCCACAGATGATGCCACGGTTTTTCAATGCCTTCAAAAAGATTTCATTGGCCACATCATCGAGCTTCATTTGTACTTCTCCTTGAACATTCTCCACACCGGAGGCACCTAAAATATCAGTAAGACCCGCCTTTCGAATTTCGCGGGTCACAATCTTTGACGCCAAGCGAATACTGCTAAGCAACTGGGACAATTCGCCAGAAGCGTAGTTGAAATCACGTTGGTGATCTATAATGAACTCTCCGAGGGTTTGAGGTCGGTTAATCATAATAAAAAAAGGTAATCAATTAAATTTATAGCGCAATCCAACGCCTAATCCGGCACCGATCAACACATCTCGAGGCCGATCTGAGTCATCGATAAGTGAATTGAGCATGTAATGAAAAAACGGCCGAACATAAACCGACCAGTTGTCTGCAAATCTAATGTTTGCACTGATGGACAAACCGATGGTATAATTAATATCTCTCGCATCGGGATCATCGGCCATATTGGTTTCACTGAGCAAGGTGTTGGTATTTCTTTCGTAAACCACTTCATTATAACTCGACAACAAATTTACCTCAAGCATAGGCAAAACCTCCAAATCGAGTATTTCATTGATTTGGCTATGAAAACTAAACTGAATAGGCACATTAATGTACTCCAAATTGGCGCGCATGGTCGTCCTCATGTCTTGAAATTCAAAGTGTCTGTCTGTCCAGCCAGCGGTAGCATAAACCACTCCTGTCCACAACTCAAGCGATCGGTTCAAACTAAATATTATATGTCCACCGGCGTTCCACGCAAATGTTCCGTTGGTAGAAGGGGTTTCGTCGCCAGCTGAACCACCCGGATTGAAGCCTTCGCCCAGGCGATTTCTATTGCTGTAATATCCGGCGCCATCGGTAGCCAGAGAAATCCGTGAACGCTTTACTTTACTATCGGTAAAATAGATAATCTTTTCCTCCTTCTCTTTTTTCTGCGCAAAGATCAGACAAGGAACAAATAGTAGTAAAATTAAACTATATCTCATCGTTGTTTGGTTATTGAATACTTTTTAAAACACCTAAAAATGAAGAACTTCAATCAAAGGCAATCTGTTTTTTAACGTTACAAGTGTCGCACACAAATCTGCCGCTAAAATAGAACAAAACATCCAACCATTTCGGCATGTATTTTGGCTGTACTTTTGTGCTATTAATTTTTATACAGAGCGAATTCAAGTTTATGCAACGTTTTATTTTATTCTGTCTTGTTATCTTTTTAGGATTACCGCTCAAAGCATTTGAGTTTGATACTGAAAAGTTTGAAATGATC
This sequence comes from Cryomorphaceae bacterium, assembly GCA_022565745.1. Lineage (GTDB taxonomy): Bacteria > Bacteroidota > Bacteroidia > Flavobacteriales > Schleiferiaceae > CSBr16-58. Next base: position 3,370 of record JAIUMB010000157.1, read on the forward strand.
AATAAAGTCTACTACGACGGTATTCGTACTGTAAGACTTTACCCCACAAAAGACCCCATGGGTCTACCCATCGTAAGGTTAGGCGGTGGCAATTTAGAACTACACTTTGACGACATGTACGAAGGTGCGGCGAATTATCACTACACCATCATTCATTGCAATGCCGACTGGACGCCATCAAATCTTGTCAAATCTGATTATATCGACGGCTTTCAAGAGTATTTCATGTCTGATTTCGATTATTCATTTAACACTTTTGTCCCTTTTACGCATTACCGATTAAGGCTACCAAACCGCGATATGCGATTTACTCTCAGCGGCAATTACCTATTGGTTATTTTTGAGAAAGGTGCAGAATACCCTGTACTTACAAGAAGATTCATGGTATACGAGAGCTTTACCAGCGTTGACGGAATGGTGAGACGCCCAACGCAAATTGATCGAATGGATACGCATCAACAGGTTCACTTTCGCGTCAATCACCCGGGCTATGTGGTCCCCGACCCACAACGTGACCTGCACATTACCATTATGCAAAACCAAGACTGGAGAAAGGTTATTACCGACTTAAAACCACAGTTTATCAGCAACGAACAGTTGATATATGAACGCGACGAGATGAACAGTTTTCCTGGGGGAAATGAATTTCGTTTTTTCGACACCAAAAACTTGATGGTGTTAACCCAAAACATTCGTAAGATAGACATTGACTCCATTTTCAATGTTTTTTTAGCCATAGACCCTATTCGGGCACGTAGTAAATACGTTTATTGGGACGACATCAATGGTATGTACGTTGTTCGACGGCTTGATGTAAAAGACGTTCACCTCAGTGCTGACTACGCCTTGGTGGATTTCTTTTTGGAGTCGCCCACCCAATTACCGGGAGATGTTTACATCTTTGGTGAGCTTAGCAACTGGGAGTTACAGGAAGAATTTAAAATGACATACAATCCCGAACGCTTTGCCTACCAAGCCAAAGCGCTGTTGAAGCAAGGGTACTACAATTACCAGTATGTCACCGCCATCCCCTCACGTGATGGTCAAAAACGTCACGCCAGTTTAGATTTTACAGAGGGTAACTTTTGGGAAACAGAAAATGGTTACCACATTATGGTCTACCATAGAGAAATAGGCATCCGTTATGACCGTTTGGTGGGTTATCGCTATCTTCAATCTCAACCTTCAAATAGGTAAACTGTTAAATACAGTACAACTCGGTATATGACCACACTCAACGACATAAAAGCGCCGGTAGCCGACGATATGAAGCGGTTCGAAGTCAGCTTTCGCCAATCGCTCAAAAGCAAAACGCCACTTCTCAACCGCATTACCCACTACATCGTCAAGCGAAAGGGCAAGCAGATGCGGCCAATCCTCGTGTTTTTATCGGCCAAACTGTTGGGTAACATCAACGAGCGCACTCACCGTGGAGCCGCTCTCATTGAATTGATGCACACCGCTTCGCTGGTTCATGACGATGTGGTTGATGATGCAAACTTGCGTAGAGGTTTCTTTTCTATCAACGCGCTATGGAAAAATAAAATCGCTGTTTTGGTAGGTGATTTTATGTTGTCGCGCGTCCTATTACTGGCCGTGCAACACAAAGATTACGATTTATTAGAACTCGTTTCAGAAGCGGTAGAGCAAATGAGTGAAGGTGAATTGCTGCAAATCGAAAAAGC
>JAIUMB010000158.1 GCA_022565745.1 Cryomorphaceae bacterium
CGGTGATTGTTTTTAAACTGTGTGGGGGTTAGTCCGGTATGCTGTTTAAATTGTGTGGATAGAAACTGACCGCTGCTGTAACCAAGGATATGCGACATTTGTGCAATACTCATTTCGTCGTACATAAGTAACTCTTTTACCCTTTCCAGCTTTTGCAATATGACATAATGTTCAATCGTGATGCCTTCCAATTGAGAAAAAATTTTGCTCAATCCGGTATACTCACGGTTTAAATGTTCAGACAAAAATGTAGACCATTTATACGGCCATTCACTAAGATCTTCATGACGAATGATATGAATAACCAACCTTTTTATTTCTTCAACCAAGCGCTTATCAGCATGAACGACCTCTTCAAAACCTAAAGCCTGAAGGTTATTCACCAACTCATGGTGATGGTGATCACTGATTGGAGAAGAAAGATAAATGGCACCAAGATCAACCTCATCATAAGCAATATCTTGCTTATTTAGAAGGTTTTCAACGGCCAAAACACAGCGTTGACAAACCATATTTTTAACAAAGATTACTTGTTCGCGTTCACGCATATTGTTTTTTTTCAAAAATAGCAAGCAAGTAGTTAATCATTCCATACTTTATGTTATTTTTGCGCCCCGTGAATAAAAATGTAATCAGCATGTTTTGCAAAACATGTATAAATACTGAGCAACCGCATTATGGCAAAGAATAAGAAAAAACAAGACGAAGAGCTTTTGGTTGATTTGGATACCAAAATCAGTTCCGCTGAAGCATGGGTAGAAAAAAACAAAAACTATTTGGTTGGATTCATTGCCGCACTAATCCTCGGTGTAGCCGGGTATTTGTCCTTTACCAAGCTTTACATTGCGCCACGTGAGAAAGAAGCACAATACGAACTATATCTTGCTCAAGAGCTTTTTGAAGACGAAAACTTTCTACAAGCCATTGAAGGAGATGGAAATGCTTTAGGGTTTTTAGCCATTGCGGAAGAGTATCGCTGGACAAAAGCTGCCAATTTAGCGAGATACTATACAGGTGTTAGTTATTTGAATCTGGCTGATTACAAAAATACCATTAAGCATTTGGATAAGTTTTCCACCAAAGATGATATCTTAGGCGTGATTAAATACGGTGCCATTGCCGATGCATTTTTAGAACTTAACCAACCCAAAGAAGCGCTTGACTATTATTCCAAAGCTTCAAAGCAAAGCAGTAACGCTTTGGTTACCCCTATTTATCTTGAGCGAGCTGGACACACGGCTATTTTACTGGAAAATCACAATAAGGCAAAGGGTTTCTTTGAGCGTTTAAAGAATGATTTTCCCGAAAGCAACGAAGCGCGTAATGCAGAAAAAATGGTTGCCAAACTATCAGCTAAGTAATGGCTACCGCTGGAACAAATTTATCGGATTTCAACAAAGATGAATTGCCGCCCGTAGATGATTTGGGATTTGGAATCATCACTGCAGACTGGAACAACGACATCACTTACAACCTAGAGAAAGGTGCCGTAGATACCTTAAATGCTTTGGGAGTAAGTGAACGAAATATTGAAATCAAACGCGTTCCAGGTAGTTTAGAGCTGATTTTTGCCGCCAAGCACATGGCTGAAAACTCTCATATTCCATCAGCCATTATCATCATCGGCTCCGTCATTAGAGGGGAAACCGCCCATTTTGATTTTGTTTGTCAGTCTGTATTTCAAGGACTTGCCATTCTTAATAGCAGCCTTAACATCCCGGTAATCGGCTGCGTACTAACCGACGATAACCGCCAACAATCCATTGATAGGTCTGGTGGTGCTCACGGAAACAAAGGCGTTGAAGCTGCTGTTGCCGCCGTGAGGATGGCGGCCATGGCTCAGTCTCGCTAAAGTCTTATTCAGACAACCAATACACCAATTCCTCTAGGCTTCTATTAATGCTTCTGTTGTGCTTTACCGCTTTAGACAGTGGCACTTCCGTAGCTTTGCCGCCATTTCTACCGATCATAACCCCCGTAGTACCCCTACGAAGTGTGCGAACAGCCCAGGACCCCAACTCACTGGCGAGAACCCTATCATAAGCCGAAGGACTACCCCCTCTTTGTATGTGACCAAGTACGGATACTCTGGTGTCAAAATGAGGAAATCGTTGCTTAACCTTTTCCGCAAGTTGATGAGCACCTCCACTATCATCGCCCTCGGCCACAATAATGATGGCACTGGACTTTTCCCGATTCCATCCATTTTCTAGTCGATCCATCAATATATGGTCGTAAGTTTCGGTTTCAGGAATAAGTACCGCTTCTGCACCACATGCAATTCCGGAACGCAACGCAATAAATCCGGCATCTCTTCCCATGACCTCCACAAAGAAAAGTCGATTGTGTGAATCAGCCGTATCGCGAATTTTGTCCACTGCGTTGACCACGGTGTTGACAGCCGTATCGTAACCGATGGTTGCCTCCGTTCCATATAAATCATTATCAATGGTGCCCGGTATACCAATGACATGTAAACCAAACTCCTCTTGAAGCGCCAATGCACCTTTAAAAGATCCATCTCCCCCAATCACCACCAAAGCCTCTACACCATTGTCTGCAAGATTTTTATAGGCCTTTTGCCGTCCTTCAATACTCATGAATTCCGGACTTCTGGCTGTTTTTAAAACAGTCCCTCCACGCTGAATAATATTGCTTACGTCATTAGGAGACAACAAAGCCATATCATTTTCAATCATGCCCTGATAGCCACGTTTTATACCAACAACCTCCATTTTAAAGTGGTTGGCTGTGCGGACAACTGCGCGTACACATGCGTTCATGCCGGGAGCATCACCACCGGAAGTAAGTACAGCAATTTTATTCATCGAATCATATTTTTAATTATGAGTAGCTTGTCTGTAAAGTTACAATGGGCGACTAACATTACAAAGGCTACCATCTTAAAAATCTAGTGTAAATAATCCACATGTACGTGTTGCCGTTTAAAAGGTTTAATCAACTGGTTTAATAATGAATATAGCTGAATTCAATGATCTTATAGACGATATTATTGTTCAATACAAATAATGAATAGACTTTTACAAGTAAAAAAAATTATGAATATGTTTAAGCAAGCTTAATATTTACCCAACACCAATGATCATTAGATTAGGTTTACGTGTTTGTATTGTAAATTTGTGACTTATATTAATTGTTTAATCATTGAATAAATGAAGCGCGAACTCTATTCAGCTGTACTCCTCCTCCTCTCCACACTTATTCTTTTTTCACAACCAAAAATTCTATTGAACAACGGCGTTGTTGAATTGAGAGAAAACGTAAATGAGCACAACATTCAGAAGAATGAGCTCTACAACGGAAAAGCCGTCAGAGTGATTCAATTTGACCGCATTCCCGATACCAGAACCCTTAATTCAATTGAGTCTATTGGCATTGACTTACTGGATTATCTGCCACACAATGCTTATTTGGCAGCCATACCGGCAGGTATTTCACCATCTCAACTCAAGAATATTGGTGTGCGTTCGTCTGTTGTTCCGGATGAGGTATTCAAATTATCTCCCAATCTCTTCAATGGCAGAATACCTGAGCACGCAGACATGGGCAATGATCGAGTAGAAATAGTTATTGTTCCCTTTAACAACATCCCCGTTCAAGCGCTTCAGTCTTTTTTAAACGAGCTGCCAATGTTTGATGTTCTAGAAACACAAGACAACGAACTTCGATATGTTGAGGCCATTTGTAGAATAGAAGATTTACCCACGCTCGCCAAGCACCCATTTATCGGTTTTATTCAAGAAGCTGAAGTTCCTGGTGAACCAGAAAACAACACCGCTATTACAAGTCATCGCGTCAACACCGCAAACGGAACCGACGCGCCAGGATATGGCTATACTGGCGCTGGTGTAAAAGTATCTCTTGGCGATAACGGTGCCATTGGACCCCATATCGATTACGCCGGGCGATTGGATCAATCTCGTGCAGGTCCAAGTAGTGGTGACCACGGCGACCACGTAGCCGGTACCATTTTTGGTGCTGGAAACCGTAATCCTAGAGGCCGTGGCATGGCTCCTGGCTCAGAAATGCTTTATTACACCTATCCCGCAAACCTTAATAATGCGGCTGCCGATTACGTCAATGACAACATTAGAATCACCTCTTCTTCATTCAGTAATGGATGTAATGCAGGTTATACCAATTTTGCGCGCGTTATGGACCAGACGTCCCACCAGCTTAATGGTTTACTTCACGTGTTCTCTGCTGGTAATAACGGAACCAGTGACTGTAATTACGGCGCTGGTGGTGGCTGGGGAAATATTACAGGTGGTCATAAACTCGGGAAAAATGTGATCGCTGTAGCCAATGTCACCAGATTAGACAATATTGCAACCAGCAGTTCAAGGGGTCCAGCCACAGACGGACGATTAAAGCCAGAGGTATCTGCAGTAGGAACTCAAGTTTTTTCCACCACCTTCCCGCATAACTATACCACCAAAACTGGAACATCAATGGCTTGCCCTGGTGTTTCAGGAGCGCTGACTTTATTGTATGAGGCCTATGAAGACCTGAATAACGACAGTGCAAACGGAGGGCTGATGAAAGCCATCCTAATGAATGCCAGCGATGACTTAGGTAACGTTGGTCCTGATTTTATTTACGGGTATGGTAGAATAAACATTCGCAAATCCATTCGAACAATTGAAGAAAATTGGTTTGCGAGCGGTACCGTTGCACAAAACGACAGTAACACGCACACCATAAACGTTCCTTCTGGAACATCATCTATGAAGGTGATGCTGTATTGGGTAGACAGAGAAGGTAATCTTGGTGCATCAAAGGCGCTGGTCAATGACTTAGACCTAAAAGTTCACCAAGGCGCCAATACTTTTTTACCCTTGACCTTAAACCCAACCCCTAATGTTGCTTCTCTAAACGCCAATGCCGTTCCCGGTATCGATACGTTGAATAATTCAGAACAAATTGTCATCAACAATCCATCGGCAGGAAACTACACCGTTTCTGTTAAAGGTTCTGTTGTTCCCTTTGGTACACAAGCATATTACATCACATACTACTTTGAAGACGAACC
>JAIUMB010000159.1 GCA_022565745.1 Cryomorphaceae bacterium
CTGCGCGGGTCAATGCCTTATCGAGGATATCCGGGCGGTTGGTCGCCGCGAGAATAATGACGTGTTCGTTGCTGTCAAACCCGTCCATTTCGGTCAACAATTGGTTCAGCGTATTTTCACGCTCATCGTTTCCTCCGGAGAAGTTGGACTTTCCACGGGCGCGACCAATGGCGTCAATTTCGTCGATGAAAATAATGGCCGGACTTTTTTCCTTGGCTTGCTTGAATAAATCGCGCACACGAGAGGCGCCGACCCCTACAAACATTTCGACAAAGTCACTACCACTTAGAGAGAAAAACGGCACACCAGACTCACCGGCTACGGCTTTTGCCAAAAGTGTTTTACCTGTTCCCGGAGGCCCTGCCAGCAAAGCGCCACGCGGAATCTTCCCACCCAAATTCGTGTATTTATCGGGGTTTTTGAGAAAGTTCACCACCTCTTCCACTTCTTCTTTGGCGGCTTCCATACCCGCAACGTCTTTAAACGTCACCTTTACATTTTCGTCTTTTTCAAAGAGTTTGGCTTTTGACTTACCAATATTAAATATCTGTCCGCCGCCACCTGGGCCTCCACCACCCATGGTCATACGGCGCATGATGAACAACCATAGCGCCATGATGAGGAAGATTGGAAGCACCCACGCAAGGATGTCTCCCCAATAGTTGCGCTGTTCTTCATACTCAATGGGTACAGCATCTCTATCGAGAAAGCTGTTGCGGTCGTAAAAACGATCTAAATCGTCACGAAAAGCTTGACTGGGCATTTCAAATGAAAAGTGTGGACCGGGATTAACCCCTCCACCAAAGCCACGCTCTGCGACATTTTTGTATTTTTCCTTTTCTTTAAGTGCGTCTTTTTTGATAAAAACTTGCACCATTTTTTCATTCACCACAACAATTTTGTCCACATCCTCCTCTTCCAACATTTGAGTGAAGTTTCTAAATGATGTGGTTTCGGCACCACCTTGCATGGAACCGACAAACTGCAATCCGATGAACAGTAAAAATAATGCACCGTATATCCAGTATAAATTAAAACGACGCTTGGGATCCCCTCCACCTTCACCGTTTGACTTGTCCTTTTTTCCGGAGAATTGCTTTTTCAAGCGTTCAATTTGCTCCTTTTCTTTGCTGCTTTTTTGCTTACTCATATCTTTTGTATCACGGCTTTAGTTTCCGTTTTCAATTCGTTCAATTTTGGCATCGCTCCACAAACTCTCCAAGTCGTAAAATGTTCGAGTTTCACGTTGAAAAATATGCACAACAACGCCGACATAGTCCATTAACACCCACTCCGACTGCTCTTTACCTTCCACGTGCCACGGCCTTTCCTCTATCTCTTCGCGAACGCGTTTTTCTATGGTGTCGGCAATGGATGACACATGGGTATTAGACGTTCCTTCACAAATAATAAAGTGATCACAAACGGCATTATCTATTTCCGATAAATCAAGGGTTACAACATTAAGACCTTTGGCATCTAAAATTCCCTCTATACATTCCCGGTGAAGGGGGGCACTACTGTATTCTTTCACAAATGTGTTTTTCAAATAATTAATGTTTGTCTCCAAAGGACGATAGCAAATTTATGCTCAGTCTTTTAGGTTTACAAACTGGATTTAATTCAAGTTAACGGCATTGGTTGTTTCTTTGCACCGGTATGGAAAAGTGGTCTCCATTTACGGTTTTTAGATTCGCGCAATGCGAAAGCACCAATTCCGAGGCGCAAAAATACATCATATGTAACAGTTGTCATGCGCCTATGGTTTTTATATCAGGGCATCAAACTTTAGGCCGCGGACAAGTAGGTGCCAAATGGATGGATGAGCCCGACAAAAACGCATTGTTTTCGGTCGTTTTCCCTGTAGATAACATGCCAATACGTCATCTTAGCAGGTGGAACATGTGGTTCAGTACGCAGGTGGTTTTGGCGCTAAGAAAACTTACCCACCTACCCATCTTACTCAAATGGCCCAACGATATTTTGCTTTTCAATAAGAAAATAGGCGGACTTCTCATCGAGTCTTCGCTGCAAGGCAGTCAGGTAAAACACATCATTGCCGGATGCGGCATAAATATCGGTTACTGTCCCGAAGAGATTCACCACAGCGATTGCTTGCTCAACCATTGTCAAATTTTGATTGAAGACGTCATTGCTGGAGTTTTACAACAACTTATTGACCAGCCATTTCAACCCGATTGTAAGGAAGCATATCACGGCTTGCTTTGTGGTCATCGCGAATGGCGTCCATACTTAATTGAACAGCAAAAAACACCAGGTTTTCTAGAGGAAATAGACGATGCTGGATCGGCACATATTCGCTTAGAAGGAGAATCTACGCCTCGTGTCTTTCGGCACAAAGAGATTATGTGGTGTTACGACTAAAACCGTTCACCCAGCTTTAGCACCAACTTGTCGATAAACGCTTGAAGGGGCTTTTTAATCATCATTTGCATCATGGCATTGAACTCACCTTCAAAGATAAACCACACATCCGTACCTTTATCCTCGGGAGATAGGTGTAAAGTGAGATCAAAATCCAATTTTGAACTGGCGGCAGTGAGAACGATGCGCTCATTATCTACACTTTCTTTGCCAATTAAACGAATTTCTGGAACGCCCTTCATGCCAAAAACGAAGGAAGTGTCGTCCGACTCAAACGTGGCCACATCCTCTGGCATAATGTCTTTGTAATTGCCAAACTGTCCGTTGAGGTGATTGTAAATGGTGGCTGCATCTGATGAACAGCGCACTTTATCAGTTTCTAAATACATATAGGTGAATTGTGTTGGTCGATTATTTTTTCAAAAGCATGGCTTTAACCGTATCGGCGATGGTTTTCCCGTCGGCACGACCAGCAATTACAGCATTGGCTTTACCCATCACCTTTCCCATATCTGCCGGGGAGTTGGCGCCCTCTTCCTCCATTACTTGGGCAATGATGTTTTCGAGCTCCTCTTGCGTCAACGGTTTGGGTAAAAATTGCTCAATAACGGCCAATTGTTGCTCTTCTTCTGCGGCCAATTCTGCACGACCTTGTTCGTGGTAAATGGTGGCTGATTCTTTGCGTTGTTTTTGCAACTTTTGCAAAAGGGCAATTTCCATTTTCTCGTCGAGTTCGGTGCCTGCTTTTTCAGTTTTGGCCATTATGATGGCGTTTTTAATGGCTCGCAGCGCATTCAAACTTTCCTTATCTTTGGCTTTCATGGCCTGTTTGATGGCCTCGTTGATGGATGGTTCTAAGCTCATATTTTTTGTTTGTGCGGCAAAGATAGCGTTTATGTTTTTTGTGAAAGAAGTATAACCCACCCCTGAACTTTTTGTTTTGTTGCTTGTCTCATTGTAAACAACATCACCATGAAACGCCCGCTTTACATTCTTGCCCTTATGTGTTTTACAACATACATCGGGCACGCTCAACACGACTTATCGAAGCTATACGACGAGCAGCTGAAAATGAATCGACAAGGCATGACTGTACTAGGTGGTTGGGCAGCATCGAATATGGTATGGGGTGGCATAATGGCCACACAAACCGAAGGGGTTAATCGGTATTTCCACATCGGGAATGCATCTTGGAACAGTGTAAATCTTTTACTTGCAGGATTCGGCTACTACGGTGCCAGAAAACAACCCGAAGACGCTTCTTTTTCTGGATTGTTAAAACTTCATGAAGACACCAAACGCAGTTTGTTATTCAATGCTGGTTTAGATTTGGCGTACGTAACCGGAGGGCTCTGGATGGTGGATGTTGCCAACCGATTTGACAATCCGGAAATGATGGAAGGTTTAGGAATTTCTTTCGCCATGCAAGGACTATTTTTATTTACTTTTGACATCGTTTTTTATTTGGCACAAGATGCTTGGGGTAAAAAGCACTTATCCCCCATATTAAACCGCATAGTACTATCCGGAAACGGAATAAAAATCAACCTCGATTAACACAATCAGCATGAAAATTTACACCCGCAGCGGCGATGAAGGCACAACAGGATTACTCGGCGGCAACCGCGTATCTAAAGCCGATATACGCATTGAAACATACGGTACTTTAGATGAGCTTAACGCTTGGTTAGGACTAATTGCCGACGAATGTCCTGACCAACACCAAAGCGCCTATGTAAGAAGTCTTCAAAACGACATTTTTCTTATGGGAAGCCACCTAGCGGCAGAAAACCAAAAAGGGAAATCCTATTTGAACGATTTACGCGACGGCATTATAGAGGAAATGGAAAGAGAAATAGACGACATGACCGAAGTGTTGCCTCCCTTAAAAAACTTTATTCTTCCCGGAGGAGAACAACGCGTTTCTTTTGTGCAAATTTCACGAACCGTTTGTCGACGAGCCGAGCGATTGGTGGTACATCTTCACAGTGTTGATCCCAGTGTTGATCAACGTATCATTCGCACACTTAATCGCCTATCTGACTACCTTTTCACGCTGGCACGCTACACCTCCCACATTTTAGGTGTTGAAGAAAAGCCTTGGATTTCAAAAACTTAGAACAATCTTAACAAAGTAAAAAAAGATTTTGCCCGTAAAAAAATACGTTTATTTTTGCAAAAAATTTAAATCGACCTCTGTATGTACTGGACTCTCGAATTGGCATCGTATTTAAGTGACGCACCATGGCCCGCCACCAAGGATGAATTGATCGATTACTCCATTCGCACCGGGGCGCCTCTTGAGGTCATTGAAAACCTTCAGGCCATTGAAGATGAAGACGGAGAAATCTACGAATCCATTGAAGAAATTTGGCCCGACTATCCTTCTGAGGAGGATTTCTTGTGGAACGAAGACGAGTACTAGCGGTGAGCCAGGAGCGGTGAGCGCGGAATAGAGATACCCCAAACGACTAAACAACTCAACGCCTCAACGCCTCAACGCCTCAACGTCTCAACGTCTCAACCTCTCAACGTCTCAAATTTATCAAATTCCCACCAAAGCGATACGCATTTTTTCCGTAGGTTTGCAGCAATTACAGAACTGCGATGCATTACAAACGAATACTCCTGAAGCTCAGCGGAGAAGCCCTCA
>JAIUMB010000160.1 GCA_022565745.1 Cryomorphaceae bacterium
ATTGGTGACATTAAATCGTTACTGAAGAGGTATCGCCTTTTTATTGTTTTATCTGTTTTATTGACGGGTATAGCGGCCACCTTTGGCGCGCTGTCAATATCACCTACCTACCGTTCAGTTGCCACCGTTTATCCCATCAATCTGGAAAATTTTTCCAATGAAAGCCCTACCGAACAAATGATGCAATGGCTGCGGGGAAGAAATGTTATGGACATGGTGGTTGACTCGTTTGATTTGCATAAGACTTGGAAATTAGATAAAAATAGTCGTCAATATGAGCACGAGTTGACAAAAAAATACAACCGCTCAATACGCTTTAAAAAAACACTTTACGAATCTGTAGACATTGATGTGCGCATGGACAACCCCGAAATGGCAAAACATGTGGCCAATGGTATAGTGCACGCGTTTAACCAAGTGGTAAGAGATGAGTGGCGAAACAAATATCGCGAACAAGTGGAAAACTTTGAGCGGGTTATAGCGCTTAAAAACAAAGAGATAGACTCCGCGCAAAACATTCATAGCCAACTGAGTAAGACTTATGAGATTTTGGACTACGAAGTTCAAGCCAAAGAAGTTTCCCGAGGATATTTAGGAACCGTAGACGCTTCCAGCGGTCGATTAATCAACCAAGAGGGGATAAAGCGATTAAAAGAAAATCTTGAGTTAAAAGGCGGTCATTTTTTGCGAAACCACGCGCGTTTGGTGCACTTGATGGAGGAGTTAACCATCATCAACAGAGATTACGCCGAAACATTGCGCATGTACAATAGCGAGAACTCTTATGCTTCACTGGTCTCGCGACCAATCGCTTCCGATAAACCATATAGTCCTATCGTCTGGATGTTTACTTTGACCGGAATGTTGGGCGGTTTGGTTTTGTCTTTACTGGTTGTTTTCTGGCGAGAAGGAGGGAAGCAAAGCGATGCTTAATGGTTCAGCTATAATGGCTATGAATAAGCGCCACATTTTATGGTTGTTGCTTTTTGCTGTTGCTTTTTATTTTGCAGCTACGCTCGATGCATCAACCCCATTACTGGTTTTATCCCTGATGCTTTTCGGCGTCATGGTGTTGATGAAGTTTCCTCAATGGGCATTTCCATTGGCCATTATGGCTACACCACTGTCGTTTTATTGGTTTTTTGATGAATTAGCAGCAGGTTTATCTCTTCCTGCCGAACCCTTACTGGTATTCCTTACGCTGTTGTTTTTGTTGCAAACGCTTATGGGGAAGCGAATCATCGCCACAAGACACCCGGTGACCATTTTGCTGGCAGTTAATCTCATTTGGATGTTTATCGGTGTGTTCTTTAGCCAATTACCAAGTGTTTCGCTAAAATACGTGCTCGCTCAATCGTGGTTTATTATCCCTATGTTTTTTTTAGGTACGGTTGTGTTCAACGAAAAACGCACGAGGCAAAAAGCCATTTGGTGGTATGTTTTACCCTTGATGTTGGTGATTGTTTACACGACCCTCCATCACGCGCAGTTTGGGTTTGGAGAGTTGGCGAGTAAGCGGGTGATGCAGCCTTTTTACAACGACCATACCGCGTATGGCGCTGTTACGGCACTGTTTATCCCTTTACTCTCGGTATGGACTGCCGATGGCACATCCTCAAAAAAACGCCGATTGTTGTCACTAGTGGCGCTCATATTTTTATTGCTGGCATTGTTTTTATCGGCCAGTAGAGCCGCTTGGCTGAGTGTATTTGTCGCGTTAATGAGTTTTGTCATACTCAAATTTAAGATCCGCTGGTATGTATTGGCAGGATTGACGCTCGTTACACTTTCATTTTTGGGGTTGTTTAGAACACAAATTGTGGATTACCTTTCTAAAAATGAAGATGTGAGTTCGTCAGACATAACCCAGCATATAAAATCCATGGCTAATATTTCCACGGATGTCAGTAACCTCGAACGATTAAACCGCTGGGAATCTGCTTGGTTAATGACCAAAGCGCGTCCATTAACCGGTTTTGGTCCGGGAACATACATGTTTGAATACGCGCCTTTTCAACGATCATCTTCGAAAACGGTAATCAGCACCAACTTCGGCGAGGTGGGAAATGCCCATAGTGAATACATCGGTCCGCTGGCAGAACGTGGTGTACCGGGAATGTTGCTTGTAGTTGCCTTATTTTTGAGCATACTGTACACCGGGCAGCAAGTATGGAAACACGCGGATAACAAACAAGACAAACAGTTGGCTTTGGGCTTGCTCTTGGGGTTAGTCACTTATATGACGCACGGATTCTTAAACAATTTCTTGGATACCGATAAACTGGCGATTCCGTTTTGGATGTTTACAGCCATGTTGGTCGCCATGCACGTGTCAATCAAAAAACACAAAACGGTTTCGCGACCGTAGAGGATTGAATTGTGGTATCTCTACAACAGGAAATCATTTATTTTGCCTGGCGCAATTTCTTCGGGTGTTTGTCCTTTTTTGAACAATCGTGCGTGATGTGTTCCTTTTAAATTAATTTCTTCGCCTTGGATGTTTAGCCAACTGCCTTCACGAAGCCCCAATACATGTTGGTCATTATAGTGATGAAACTCCTTAATGCGCGTTTCTCTTGTTTCACCCATGTGTTTGCTTCCTGGGTCGGGATCTAAATAGTGCGGATTGATATTGAAATCTATTAACTGCAGGGCTTCAAGTGACGGGGGCCATACGATGGGCATATCGTTCGTTGTACCCACTGTAAGTCCGGCCAAGTTGGTTCCCGCGCTTGACCCCATATATGGCATGCCATTGTTTACGCGTGCACGAATGGCCGCCAGTAAGCCGTGTTCATGCATGGTTTTGGTCAGCACAAAGGTGTTTCCACCGCCTACAAATACAGCCTCGGCATTGTTGATGTTTTCGAGGTAATCACCTTCGTGAACACCCTTGACTTTAATACCTGCAGGTGCAAACCCATCTTTGGCAATTTGCGTGTATTCGTCGTGTGAAATGCCCCCGGGACGAGCAAATGGAATGAAAGTAACCACGCTTACATGGCGAAAAAAGTCGCGAAGTTCATCGTGTAGGTATTCCATATATCCTTGTCCGTGGATTTTTGAGGTGCTTACCAGTAGTAATTGACGTTGGCTCATTCTAAGTCTTTGGTATTGATTAATGCGGTGTAAATTTTCAGTTTTCCGTGTTCTTGTTCCATGGCTGTCCAAACCGGACGGACGATGCCGTGGCGCACATCGATGTGGTTGTAGTCGCCAAAGAAAAAATCTTGGACGGGGGTAAATGGTTTTTCACTGATGCGTTCTTCTTTCCAGGTTTCACCGCCATCTTTTGACCAAGACAGGTAAACATCGGTTTGCGCATCCTCGTAATGGCGACGGTCGTAATAAACGACATACAGTGAACCGTCATCCGGACTGATGCCCATCCAAGTAAAAAAGCGGTGGGTGTTTGTCGTGTCGTTGCTCACTTTGCGTGGATTGCTCCAAGATTGTCCTGCGTCGGTGGAGCGCATGAAATACACCTCTGTTGCCCCATCTACTTGTTCGGCCCAATTGACATACAAATGCCCATGACGCTCACCCCGGCTTCGGTCGGTAACGATGATGGGGAAGCCATTGGCGCGAGGAACGCCGGGTATGGCCATGCGCCAACCGTTGCGGTGTGGAGCAATGGCTCGTTCACGACTAAAGTTTTCTCCGCCATCTTTTGATGTGGACAACCAAAGGGTATCGTGCCTGGACCAAACAACGTGAATGCTTCCATCAACACCAACCGTGGGAACCGCACCTTCAGCGGTGTATCTGTCGTCCATACAGCCACCGCCAACGGCGCTTATGGGTTTAGACGCTGACCAAGATTTACCGCCATCGGTAGATTTTGAAAATAAGATGTGGCTTTTATGTTCTGGCAATGGACTTTTGTATTTGTCGAATTGTGTCCAAGTGACATAAAGGGTATTGGTTTCCGGATCAAGCGCAGCCCATTCTTTGTCTTGTTGTTTGGGGTAATTTAATCCCATATACGTGCCATCATTCCATGTTGCGCCTCCGTCGGTAGAGGTCTGACAAACGATGCGGTCTAGGATGGAATCGCTGCGCCAATTCTTACCGGTAGGGTCAGACAAATGGAAATAGTGAAAATGGCCATTGGTATCGGTAATCACAACGGGGTCTCCCCAAACGCCATAACTTGACTTAAGCGTTTCCGTCTGCCAATGTTTTCCGCCGTCGTGAGAGTAATGGTAACCGTTGAGCACGGTGCCAATAACCATGGTATCGGGACTGTGGTAATGAATGGCAATGGAGGGCTCACAAGGGCCAATTTTATAAGAGGCGACCGGGGCCGATGCTACCTCAACCACTTCAAAGCGGGTTTGACCAAAAAGTAAGGTACACGCCAGTGTAAAAAAGAGGAAAAAATGAGCTTTAATCATGCTTACAAAGATACCATTATTTTTTGTAACTTTGCAGCCGCAATAAACGTTGAAAATCAACGTAATTTTGACTTTAAACACAATTATATGTCTGTAGCTAAAAGCGGAGACGCCGTAAAAGTACATTACACCGGAACGTTAAACGACGGAACGGTATTCGACAGTTCAGAAGGAAAAGATCCATTAGCCTTTACATTGGGTGAAGGACAAATGATTCCCGGTTTTGAGAGTGCCGTTTTGGGCATGAATGTAGGAGACGTTAAATCTGATGTTACCATTCCTAGTGCTGAGGCCTATGGTGCACCACGTGAAGATATGGTTATTGAAGTACCTAAAACCAACGTGCCGGAAGACATCAATCCACAGGTTGGCCAGCAATTGGCTGTTACCCGTCCGGATGGACAACCCATGCCGGTTACCGTTAAGGAAATTAAAGAAGATGTCATTATTCTTGATGCCAACCATCCTTTAGCAGGTAAGGATTTGGTGTTCAAGATTGAATTGGTATCCATCAATTAATTGTTGATACAGGCATGCCCTGTGTTATTACAGACACAGGGCA
>JAIUMB010000161.1 GCA_022565745.1 Cryomorphaceae bacterium
GTATATTCAAAGCTTTTGAGGTTGTTCTTAAGGTAGCTAATAACTCGGTTAACAGTAGTCTTTCTATTAATTAATCCCTTTGACTTCATTAGTTCAAAAGTGTTAAATAATTCAGACAGATGATCTGTGTTTCCAACAAGATCTAGACACTCTTCATCTGTAAAATCACATTCAGCTTGGCAAATAATGTATCCATTGCGGTATTGCCTAATTTCTTCTCCCCACCAATGGGCATTTTCAATAAACGAATCCCAAAAATAGTAACCAGCACCCAACTAAGAATTTTCCCAATTGCATGGGTATGGGCCGAGTTCTTCTAATTCATTCAAATCAGTTTCCCTGTCCTCTAATGTTTGATATAGCGTTTTTAACTGCAACTTAAAACCCTATTATTTTGTTGTACTAGCTTTTAATTTTTCCTCTAAAGAAGAAAGATTCATAGTTGGTAAAATAATGCCCGGGATATTAGCCTGAGATGTAATTAAAGAAATGTAGGCTCGAACATAAGGGAACAAAATTGCAATGGAATTTCTGTAAAAGTATACCGGTATTTCTTCAAAACTTTTCACATTTTCAAAAGTAAAAACGCCTTTACAACGTATGCTTACAAATGGATTATTTATGGTTTTTTCCTCGTTAAATGCAACTACTGAAAAAATTAATTCAAACTTCTTATCAGCTTCATGGAATATACCTTTTGTATCAAAATCCAACATTACATCATTTGAAACTTGATTACCTAAATCTAGGGTTACTTTGTCAAATTGGTAACTTTCAATTGAAAATGCTGCCTTTTGCATGGTGTCTTTTGTTTATTAAATAAAAAAACCCGAAGAAAATTCCGGGTTCATATTGGTGCTTTTGAAGTTTATGTTACTTTCGACAGGGTCGTTAATGTTTGTTTCAAAGTATTTACTTGTATGGGTTAAGAACTCTTCCATTGTTGGCCCTACCTCATCCAATGCTTCACTTTTCACCCAATCCTCTAAGACCTTCTCTTTAGGTGTATTTTCAAAGTACATCTTAAGTTCCTCGAAAAATTTGTTCGTTTTCATAACCAGTAATTATCATGTGCAAATATAGTTATGTTGGGAAATCTTGCAACAAAATTAAAACTATATGTTGCAATATACTGCAAAAATTTCATTTGGCCACATTGATTATGGCAAATTAAATCGCGATGACTGCATTCATTCCATACTTTTTTAACTTCTTCTCTTTTTGATTAGTGCCTGTCTACAAAGTAAAGTAGATTCCACTTAGATCACTCCCTAAAATAAACCCTCTGTACCCGCGGCGAAATGCCCGTTAGCACTTCATACGGTATGCTGTCTATGTCACGAGCCAATGCCTCTAATGGTTGATTGGGTCCTATGATTTCTACGTCGTCGCCTTCGCGACAATCAACGCCGGTAACATCCACCATGGTGACGTCCATACACACCGACCCCACGACCGGACAGCGTTTGTCGTGAATGTAAACCGCCCCCTTGCCGTTTGACAAACAACGTCTGAATCCGTCGCCATACCCTACCGATACAACGGCGATCACACCGTCGGTGGAAAGTGAAGCTTCTGCACCATAGCCAATGGGTTCGCCTTTTTTTACACTTCGAATTTGCGAAATATGTGCGCGCCAACGAAGTGCAGGTGCACTGCTGCCAATGCCGTATAGTCCAATACCCATACGCACCATATCAAAGGCCGCATGGGGGTAGTTTGCAATGCCGTTGCTGTTGAGAATATGACGCATAAACGGATACCCCAATTCCTCTTCCAAAGATGCACAGGCTTGAGTAAACCGTTGAATTTGCATGTCGGTGAATGCGCGTTTTGTTTCATCATCGCTGGCCGATAAGTGACTCATCACCGAGGCCACGTGCACCCCTTTGAGTTGGCGGACGACGTTTTCCATATCGTTCCAGGCAAACCCCAACCGATTCATGCCGGTGTCCATTTTTATGTGAACGGGCGCCTCGGCATCTCCGCGCTTTTTGAGCATATCGCGCCAGGCATCAATCATATCGCTGCGGTAAATTTCCGGCTCCAAACGATACTCGTGCATCAGGGAAAAACCGCCAATGTCTGGATTGAGCACCATGATGGGTAAATTGATGCCCGCCTTGCGCAACTCCACCCCTTCGTCGATGTAGGCTACTGCGAGGTAGTCGAGCTGCTGATATTCGAGAAATCGCGCCATTTCTACGGCACCAACGCCATAGGAAAAGGACTTCACCATGCCCATGATTTTTACGTGCTTGGGCAACTTTGAGCGCCATTTGCGCAGCTGACGCTCCATAGAGGAAAGATTAACCTCCAATATGGTGCGGTGGGTTTGCCGGGCCAGTCGATACACCACACGCTCCAAGGCAAATACTCTGGCTCCTTTCACCAAAACGGTGGCGTCGCTCCAATGAAAACCGTCAATCACCGAAAGGAAGTCTTCTGTACCGGTAAAAAAATGCGTATGCTCGGGAAAATGCTGTCGGTTTCGTGCACAAGCCACACCAATGGCCACCACATCATCGGGATTGTGGGCTTTTAGCCAACTGCCTACACGCTCGTAAAGCGCACGCTCATCGGGGTCGCTCTGTATAAAATCCGTGAGGATGACCACTTGCGGTTTATCGCTGCGGTAGGCGCTCAAAAACTCCAATGCCACACGCAGTGACTCCGGATCGGTCGCATAAGCATCGTTGACCACCACGCGCTGTCCGGGCCCTTGCACAAACTCCATGCGCATTTCCACCGGTTCCCACTGCGAAACCTGTTGTGCGATTTGGGGAAACGATACCCCAAGTAAATGCGCGGCCACAACGGCATATGCGCCATTTTCTAATGAGGCCTTGTCCAGAAAAGGAAAGGCAAAGCGATGAACGTGGTCGTTGTGGGCAATTTGCACCTCTCCGTTTACCTGCTCGTATCGCCAATCGGCCTCTTGCTCCGTACCAACGGTTATGACCTTATTGCCCATTTCCCTTAGAACGTCTGCCGTGATTCCGGGACGTGTAAGCACCCATTCGCAATCGGAAAACAAGGCCGCCTTCTCTCTAACTTTTTCTTCAAGCGAAGAAAAATTTGCCTGATGAGCGGTGCCTATGTTGGTGAAAATACCCACTGTGGGCGATAGAATGGTTTTTAATCGCGGCATTTCACCGGGCATCGAAATACCGGCCTCAAACACCCCTATGCGGTGGGTGTCGTTTATGGCCAATACCGATAGCGGAACGCCAACCTGACTGTTGTGACTGCGGGGCGTGCGCACCACATTGGCGTCTGCTTCGAGGCAAACCGCCAGCCAGTCTTTGACGATGGTTTTTCCGTTGGAACCGGTAATGGCCACCAGGGGAATCTCGTATTGTTGTCGGTGATGTGTTGCCCATGTTTGCAATGCTTTGAGCGTATCGTCTACCAAAACAAACGACGCATCGGGAAGATTATCCTTTGGCATTCGGTGGGTCAAAAACAGGCGGAAACCACGTTGATACAGATCTGGTATATAGTCTGCTCCGTCGTGTGAAGCGCCCTTGAGCGCAATAAACAACTGACCAATGGACAAGCGCGAACGCCGGCTGTCGGTAAACACATCGTGAACGTCGGCAGTGGCATCACCGATGATGCGACCACCAGTTATGCGAGCCAATTGTTTGAGCGTGTTCATGACTTTAAACGGTTAAAAACTGCCCGACTTACCGGTTCGTAGGCCTCTTTTTCTCCGAGTAAAAACTGCTCATCGCCGGCGGTCTTGCGGTGGGAGTAATGCGCCAATTCTCCAGTATGCGCACAAATGGCGTGTACTTTGGTCACGTATTCGGCCACAGCCATCAAATTGGGCATGGGGCCAAAGGGGCGACCTTGAAAGTCCATGTCTAAACCGGCCACGATGACACGCGTACCGCGATTGGCCAGTGCATTGACCACATCCACTATGCCGTCGTCGAAAAACTGCGCTTCATCGATGCCTACTACGTCGATGCCCTCAGACATCAGCATAATGGCATGACTGCCGTCGACGGGTGTGGAGTGTATGCTGTTGCGGTCGTGGCTTACAATTTGCTCTTCATCGTACCGACTATCGGCCGCTGGTTTGAAAATTTCCACCGATAATTTGGCAATTTGCGCACGGCGTAGTCGGCGTAGTAACTCTTCCGTTTTTCCGGAAAACATTGATCCACAGATGACTTCAATCCAGCCACTGCGCGATTTTGTACGGGGGGTTTGTTCTAAAAACATGTTGTATTTTCAGCGCGAAATCAAAAGCGGAAAATTACAACAAATTCCGGGACAAACACAGCAACAATCATGAGCGATTTACTTCAACGAGAACTGGAAGACATTTGCCTACGCATATTGCGCAACAGCGGTGAAGACACGGAGCGTTTATTAAACGACACCCGTGCGCTTTACGAAAAAATTGTGGTGCTTCATCATCAAAACTCACAGCGATCTACGCTTCCTCAAGAGGATAATCCGATGCAGAGCTTCACCGATACCTCATCAGCTCGGGAAGTCCCCATACCCGAAGGCCCTCCAACCAACCGCAGCGAAGAGGTTGCGCCCGAACCCGAAAAAGCGCCCGAAATAGAACAACCAAAAAGCACAAAAGCATCGCCAGTGCGCGAGGAAAAGCCGGACACAGCAGACATAAAGCCGGACCCCAAACCACCAAAAGCTGAGGCGCCAAAAGCAGCACCAAAACCCAAGCCCAAACCAAGCAGTGGTGGAGGTCAGTCGCCAGTTATGTCGGTAAAAATTGGTTTAAACGACCGCATCGCTTTTGTCAAAAAGTTGTTTCACAACCAAGACGATGACTTCAATCGCGTATTGTCGCAGATCAATGGATTTGACAATTTTGAAGAAGCCGAATCCTTTCTCACCAACTTGGTCGTACCCGAATACGGATGGGACATGAAAGACGAGTTTACCGTGCGCTTCATCA
>JAIUMB010000162.1 GCA_022565745.1 Cryomorphaceae bacterium
ATCGCGTGCCGCCTAGATAAACGCAAATGAAAATAACCGCTCTCAAATTAAAAAACATCCACTCCCTTCGCGGGGAACACGAAATAGATTTTGCCAATGGCGCACTGGCGGAGGCGGGACTCTTTGCCATTACCGGTCCTACGGGCGCAGGGAAGTCCACCTTACTCGACGCCATTACCTTGGCACTGTTTAAATCCATCCCCCGTGTGGGGCGCATTTCACCCGAACAAATCAAATCCCAAGGCATCATCCTCACCCATCACACGGATGAATGTTATGCCGAAGTGACATTTAACGTCAACGGTAAGGACTACCGCGCCCACTGGAGCATTGCGAAAACACGAACCGGAGAAAACTTCCGCCAACCCATCCACGAGCTGTCTGAGGTGGAAACGGGGAACATCCTGTGCGACCGGTACAGCGATACGGTAAAAGAGGTGGAAAAGATTGTTGGCCTGACCTACGATCAATTCATCAAGGCCATGCTCCTCGCCCAGGGAGAATTCGCCAAACTCCTCAAAGCCGACGCCAAGGAACGCGATCAATTATTGGAAGACATCACCGGGGCGCATGTCTACCGCCGCATCGGCAAAGCGGTTTTTGAAAAACACAAACACCACAAACAAAAACTCGAGCAAAGCCAACTCATTCTCGACCAAATTGAAGTCTTTGACAAGGATACCCGCAATGAGCTCGATTCAACGATCAAAAAACTATCCGCAGCGGTTACAACCCTTATCAAAGAACAAAATGCCATTGAAGCAATCCTTGAGATCAAGCGAAAACGTTTGGATTTGCTACAGCGTGAAGACAATGTAAGACGGCGCTTAGACATTTGGAAAGACAAACAAGCAAAATGGACCGAAAACGCAAGACGCCTGGAGCGCCACGAACAACTGGCTCCCTTTCGCGAACCCCTGCAAGACATAAGGTTGCTGGAAAAAGACGAGGCGAAACTTGTTCAAGGCATTGAAAAAACCGAAAAGGCCTTGGCCAATGCCCGTGAAAAGCAATCCAACGCAGAAGCCGTTGCCAAGGAACTACTGAAGAAAACGCCGCAAAATTTCAATCAGGAGTTACGCGATTTTCGCGATCAAATCAACGCCTTAGACGAAGCGATTAGCAACCAAAAAAACACCTTCCAAAATAAAAAAGAGGGCTTTGAGCG
Organism: Cryomorphaceae bacterium; assembly: GCA_022565745.1. GTDB lineage: Bacteria > Bacteroidota > Bacteroidia > Flavobacteriales > Schleiferiaceae > CSBr16-58. The sequence goes on from JAIUMB010000162.1 coordinate 1,169, forward strand.
TCTGCGCGATTCATTGGCCCGCCGACTGGGAACTTTCAACGAAGAGAAAAACACTGCATACTGGTTGGCGCATATTGAGTCAGCGCAACAGACACATGATATTTACAGCGATGAAGCCTTGGAGAACGCCTTGCAAAAAATAGAACTACGCGAAGGATTGCTCAGCAGATTTTCCGATCAGCAAAAAATGCTGGGTGTGTACCAAAGCAATCTTCAAGACCTGCTGAACCAGCGAAAAAAAACCAACGAAAAGCACGCCGACAACCAGGAACAATTACAAAGCATTCGGCAAAACCTTAAGGAGGAAATGCCCCGCAGGGATGCGCTCAAACGAGACGTGGAGCAGCGCAAGCGCGAAGCCGGACTGGAAGCGCAGCGGGCCGATTTGCAAGAAGGCGAAGCATGTCCACTATGTGGTTCCACCGAACACCCATACGCCGAGCACTTGCCGGAGCTCGACCAAACCAAGGCGCATCTTTTGGCTGAACTTGAAGAGAAAATAAAAAATTGGGAAAAAGAGGCCGTAGCGCTGCAAACCCGTATCAACGACCACGATGGCGTCAATAAAGAACTGGACGACAAAATCAAAGCGACTGAAAAAGAGGTTTCATCGAGCAATGACAACATGGCAAAGCTGCGGGAAAATCTCGGCTGGTCGGCCAATGAGGCTCCATTAGAAGACGAAACCAAACGCTTGAAAAAGCTACGCATCGATTTAAACCGCCTCGGCAGTCAAATGGCCTGTGTTGACGACCTGAAAGATGTGCAGGAACTGGAAAAAGAATTGCCGATATTAGACCGCCAAATTCGCGAGACCACAAAACAACGCATTGACTTATACACTGGCGCCAACATCAACGACGACGTAGCGGGATGTATCCAAACGCGCGACCAGGCCTTAGAAGCGATGGAGCGTTTGCAAAGAGAATTAAGCGAATCGAAAATCAATCACGAACAGACATCGGTTAAGGTTAAGGAAAAAACCAAAGAACTACTCCGCCATGTAGCCGCCTTTGGCATTGCCGACTTAGAAGATTTATCGACAGGCATTCTCCCAGAAGCTGAAGCCAATCGCCTTCGCAGTGAAGCACAAGTCCTCAAGGATGAAAAGCAAACCATCGAAGGGGAGCAAAAAACCATCGCAGAGCAATTGGGCGATATCGTCGACCAAGACGAAAGGCCATTGGAAGAGTGTACGCAAGTGCGGCAAGAAATCGTTGATAAACTGGAAAACCACCGCAGTGACATCACCCGCATACAAACCCGTTTGGAGCAAGACAACAAAAATCGCGCTAAGCGAAAGGCCATTGAAAAAGAGATGGATGAGCAAGGAAAAGCCTTGGAAGTATGGCACAAGTTAAACATCATGATTGGCGATGCCACGGGGGCGAAATTCTCCTCATTTGTGCAGCGACTCACCCTCAAGCAACTGCTCTTATTCGCCAACGATAGGTTATTAGGCCTAAGCGACCGTTACCGACTTTTTTACACCGAAGACAACAACACCCTAATGGTCGAAGACCTGCATTTGGGCAGTACCACCCGCAGTGTGAGTTCGCTATCGGGCGGTGAAAGTTTCAAGCTCAGTTTGGCCTTGGCATTAGGTTTATCCGACCTCGCGGCGCAAAACGTCAAAATAGACTCCCTCTTCATCGACGAAGGTTTTGGTACCCTCGACAGCGACTCGCTCAATGACGCCATTGCCACCTTAGAAGATTTACAGAGCAAGAGCAACAAATCGGTGGGCGTCATTTCACACGTAGAAGAATTAAAAGAGCGCTTAGGCGCCAAAATAAACGTTGTTCCTACAGGGAAGGGGTACAGTAAAGTGGAGATTATTGGGAGTTAGTTTTGAGTCATTTGTGATGTGACGCATACTGTTAATATTGTTATGTCGATATCAAGTAACTATAACCTAAACTAAAAATGAAAGCGCATTTTGCGGGTTGATTACTTTGCTTTCAGCATCTGGATAACTATTGGTGAATGCTCTGCTTATCGAAGTTTTTTTGTTGGCGTTCCACTTCATTTCAAACGCGCGTAAAGCGCCCTTTTCAACCTCAATGTAATCAACCTCACTTTGGTTATAGTTGCGCCAGAAAAAACTCTTTCGGTTGTTATATCTCCAAGCGTTCATTTTCAAGCGTTCACCGATGATCATATTTTCCCAGAGCTGACCCTTGTCGTTGCGCATTTCGAGGGAAGAAAAATCGTCGATTATGGCGTTTCTAATGCCGTTGTCCCAAAAATATACCTTGCTCATTTTGCTCACCTCTTTACGCGGATTCTTGCTGTAAGCATTAAGTCGATACACCACAAAAGACTTTTCTAACAAATTGATGTAACTCTCAACCGTTTCCGATTTTATTTTTAAAGCGTTGCCCAATTCGTGCAATGAAACTTCTCCGCAAACCTGATAAGCCAGCAATTTCAAAAGTTTATCCAATAGTTCAGGCTTGCGTAAGTCTTTCCATATCAACACATCTTTATACAAATATTGATCACTGAGATTTTTGAGAAGAGTTTCTGCCACGTCACGATTATTACAAACATCAGGATAGTAGCCATAAATCATGTGAAAAGCTAATTCTTGTTCTAATTGAAATGAAGAGTGCTTAGGGTACAGCTCAACCAAGCCAAAGCCATACATTTTAAAAAGCAAATGCCGCCCCGTTAAAGGTTCAAATATGGTTTCGGATATTTCCAATGCTGAAGATCCGGTTGCAATAAATTGAACATCACTAAAATTATCAACCAATATTTTAAGCAATAAACCACAGTTTTCAATTCGTTGCACTTCGTCTATAACCACAATGGGATAAAGACCCACCACATCCTTTAATGATGCGATGGCAGGATTTTTTAATCGCTCACGTACGCTTATATCATCACCATTTAACCACAATACGTCTTCATATTCATCAAGCAGAGTTTTCACCATTGTGGTTTTTCCCACTTGACGAGCACCAGTTATAACCAGTGCTTTTCCGCGAAACATCCACGGTTTTATTTGCTCTATTGCTATTCTGTATGTTACATGCATAGCACAAAAGTATGAAATTTTCCGTTATACCGGAAATATTTCCATTAATTTTTCCAGTAAATCGGAAAAATTGATTATTAGGCCTTGCCCTGAGGTGAAAATGAGGGAATAACTCAAGTCTTGATTCGCTTTAGTATATTTGTAGAACAACCAAACCACCCACATTATGACACTCAAAAAAGTTGGCTACATCATCTTAATCATCATTGCCCTTGTGATGATTTATAAGGGATACGAAAACGGCATTATGCCACCAACCTTAACGGGTATTGGCTTTATCATCATAGGATTGATTGGATTAAGTGATGCGAAGAAGTGGTGATTTAGTGGTTTTACCAACACCTCTGGCTCCGGTATTGCCAATGTCGTTCCAGTCCACCGCAATATGGCGGTTAAAACCCACTTCAAGCTGCTCCAGTATGGCATGTGGGTATTGGTGAGGTTTTTTGCAATTATACTGGCATGTACAATGCTGATATATTGATGAATGCAAAAAATGCAATGTAGGCATTACAAAATACAAAAATATTGTAATGCCTACATTGCAAATTAGAAATCACAAGATATATAAATGGGGGGTAAAAATTTTACGCATCTTTTACTCCACTAAAAGGCAATCATCCATACTTTCCTCATTTCGAAGCGTTTACAAGAATAGGGCAACCACAAGGGTTGCCCCTACAGCATTAATAACCATGTACCAACCATTATCAATC
>JAIUMB010000163.1 GCA_022565745.1 Cryomorphaceae bacterium
ATACCGAAGTGGCGTCTTATGTCATGCGTATGGACATTTCAAACTTGGCTCAGGGGTCGTATGTCCTTACGGTCAATACACCATCCAAGCGTCATAATGCGACGTTTACGGTGGTGCGGTAAATAATTCATTTGATCAAAAAAAACCGCCGAGAGCTATCTCGAGCGGTTTTTTTGTTTGATTGCGAAGACTGCAGGTCAGAACCCTTACCGCGATACGGCAAGTTGTTTGAGCACTCTAAAAATAGAACCTAATGGCAAGCGATGAAGCCGTACCAATATATGTATATCCCGCAGAGCTCATCCCAATAATAGGGCTTATATCAAGGGCAAATACAATAGGGAAAGTAGGCACTGTATATTCCAGTCCCAAAACACCATTAACCCCTACATCTATATCGCCGTCAACGGGTCTGGTATTTCTTCCACTGTACCTCCATCCATTTCCATAGGCAAAATGTCGTCTGTTGGATATATGCACATGCCCTCCAAAACCATAGTACCAATTCAAATTATCCACACCAAAGGCTTGATTGTGGATTTGATATAGACCAGTTAATCCAATTCCGTTGCCCAAATGCAAAATACCTTCAATGGCATTTTTATCCGACACAAACTTTTTGTAGGTCAATCCACTGGGGAATCCAAACCTTAGACCGATGGCTTGTTCATACTGTGCTTGGGCAACAAAGCCAAATAGGATCATTGCAAACAAAAGAGCTGATTTTTTCATTAGTAGGTTTTTTTGGTTGTATAAAAAAAATTGCAGTGACATTTTTGCGAAAGTAGAAATAACGGTAAAATCACATTCATAACACAACAATGCTCATTAACAATTTCTGTAAATATAGGCGTTTTTTTTAATTATAGTTAATTAAATTACGTTATGATAAACAAAAAAATAAATTTATTAAATGGTAATAAGCTTACGCAAAAAAATGAATTTTACGCCATGTTGAATAATGAAACCTGTAAGTTATATTTGACCAATGATTGTAACTGTTTAAAAAAATGAAAAGGCTAACCCTATTGAGTTGTATTCTTGGGCTCAACACACTTCTAAGCGCTCAAACACCCGAGCGAATCATCACGGTAGCTGGAGATACGTTTTCGGTATTTGTGACCGATGTAACCGAAAAGGTCGTGGCATTTCGCATTCAAAACACATCCGATGCGCCTCTTCTCCATATGCCTACTAGACGCATTGCGTTATTGGAGTCTGAACGCATTGGCAACCACGATTTCACGTATGGCAATCCTCGACTCAAAAGAAAGACTGGCTTAGCGTTGGGAGGCGAATTTCAAGATTTCTACGGTTTGCTGGTAGGTGCATCCATAGATCGATTTACCCCATCGGGTATTCGATACTACGGGTACGCAGGCATTGGCGATTTAAGCATATATGATTTGCGTGCTGGTATATTTTATCACCTAGATTCGCGATACAATCAAAAAAAGTTTTCACCCTATGTTGGCGTCGTAGCGGGAACCGATGAACAGAATGAATTTATCAACGCAACCGCTGGACTAATGTATAATACATCGAGGGGCTTGTTTGCAGATGCACACCTTGCACGTCGATTCAACATCCCGGATAGAGAATATGTATTTACCAACACAAACCTTTTTATGGGCTTAAGAATTGGTTATCGATGGTAAACATTTTGTTGACATTATTGTAATCAGAAATACATTCTCAAATTACTTATTTATTTACTACTTTTAGCGCCTGATTTTTGCGTGAAACAATACGGTTATCACGTTAAATAAAATTTACTAGATTTTGCATTATGACAGAAGAAAAAACACGATACAGCGACGAAGAACTTCAAGCGTTCAAAACACTTATCCAAGGAAAAATTGAAAAAGCCGAAAAAGATCTTGAGCTTTTAAGAGAGTCCTTTTCCAACGATAAAAACAACGGCACCGATGATACCTCGCCTACTTTTAAAGCATTTGAAGAAGGTTCAGACACCATGAACAAGGAAGCCAATGCACAGCTGGCCATTCGTCAAGAGAAATTCATCCGCGACTTGAGAAATGCTTTGATTCGCATTGAAAACAAAACCTATGGCATTTGTCGTGTCACCGGAAAACTCATTAGAAAAGAACGCTTGCAAATGGTTCCCCATGCTACTTTGAGCATTGAAGCCAAGGAGAACAAAAATCGTCGCGATTGAAACGTAATCTTTTCATCATTGCCCTTGTTCTAATCATTGACCAGGTGATTAAGGTTTGGGTAAAAACCAACATGATGCTTGGCGAAGATATTCGTGTCTTCGACTGGTTCATCATTCACTTTACCGAAAACCCGGGCATGGCATTTGGCCTTTCTTGGGGTGGCGATATTGGCAAATACTTTTTAACGAGTTTTAGGATTGTCGCCGCTGTTCTCATTTTTATTTGGTTGTTAAAACTCGTAAAGGAAGAAGTAAAACCAGCCGCCCAAGTAGCCATTGCTTTAATTTTTGCCGGAGCTGTAGGTAACTTGATAGACTCTCTTTTTTACGGCATTATTTTCGACCATAGCTATCATCAGGTAGCCGGCTTTTTCCCAGAAGGTGGCGGATATGCCCCCATGATGCTCGGAAAAGTGGTCGATATGTTTTATTTTCCTTTGATTGATACCATTTTACCCGAATGGTTTCCTTTTTATGGCGGTGAGCGCTTTGTGTTTTTTCGCCCGGTATTCAACTTTGCCGATGCCGCCATTAGCGTAGGTGTTGGTCTCTTAATCATCTACCAAAAACACGTTTTTAAAGATCGTTGACTTTTAAATTGCCCACTTTGTATTGTACCTTCGTGGAAGAATTTAAAACAGATACAACAGCATGGCAACATTAAAAATAGCAATCAATGGATTTGGCCGAATTGGCCGCTTAACCCTTCGATATCTTCTCGATTTTGACAACGTAGAAGTCGTAGCTGTGAACGACTTGGCACCGGTAAAAACCATTGCCCACCTTTTTAAATACGACTCTGTACACGGTGTTTTCAAAGGCTCGGTAGAAACAGCAAATGATCACATGTTGATCAATGGCAAAAAAGTGTATGTGTACGAAGAGCGCTCTCCCGAAAATCTCCCTTGGGACAAACACAACATCGATGTGGTTCTCGAGTGTACCGGTATATTTAGAACCCGTGAAAAAATGTCGCTTCACATTCAAGCCGGCGCGAAGAAAGTGTTGTTGTCTGCCCCCGGAGACAAAGCCGTTCCCATGTTTGTCATGGGTGTCAACGATCACTTGATGACCGCGGATATGGATCTGCTATCCAATGCGTCGTGTACCACCAACTGTCTTGCTCCTATGGCCATGATTCTCGATGAATTGGCTGGCATTGAAAGCGGTTACATGACCACCGTACACGCCTACACCGCCGATCAGCGACTGCTAGATGCGCCCCATAAAGACTTGCGACGTGCCCGTTCTGCCGCCGTTTCTATGGTGCCCACCACCACTGGTGCCGCCAAGGCCATGGGAAGAATCATTCCCCACTTAGAAGGAAAACTCAACGGTATGGCGGTGCGCGTGCCTACACCCAATGTATCCTTTACGGATTTTACGGTAACCACCAAAAAAGAAGTTACCGCAGACGACATCAACAACGCGATGAAGGCCGCTGCCGAAGGTAAACTCAAGGGCATTCTCACTTACGAAACAGAGCCTTTGGTCTCACAAGACCTCAATGGCCACCCGGCGTCTTGTATTTTCGATGCCGAACTGACCTCCGCCAACGGCAACTTGGTAAAAATCTGTGGCTGGTACGACAACGAATACGGTTATGCAGCCCGTTTGGGCGACATGGCCATTAAAATTGGTCGCTTGTAACCGTGCTGCTGATTGCCGACAGCGGGTCTTCAAAAACAGACATACGCGTGATGCACAATGGAACGATTGTGCATCACCTTCAGTCTGATGGCATCAACCCACTTTTGCATGATGCCGAACACATATGCAAAAGCTTTCCGTCTATCAATCACCCCATTTCAAAAATTGCCTATTTTGGTGCCGGATGCTCTACGCAAGAGCGTTGTTTACGCGTAAAAGAAGCACTTGCTCTTTTATATCCCAAGGCCGTGGACATCGATGTGAACTCGGATCTTATGGGTGCTGCTTTGGCCATTTATCGCGACAAACCCATTCATTGTTGCATCATAGGAACCGGCTCTAATGCCGCCATTTACGATGGCCATGCGTTAACAACATCAACACCTTCATTGGGCTATATTCTCGGTGATGAAGGTTCAGGTGCAGATTTAGGTAAAATCATTCTTCGAGATTATCTATACAATCGACTGCCGGAAAGCATCTCACTTTCCGTAGAAAAACACACCGACAAACAAACTGCAGAAACATTAATTGATCGTTTGTATCGAGGTGAAAGACCAAACAAATGGTTGGCTTCCTTTGCCAAATTGTTATCCGAGCATCGCGAAGAGGACTATGCCAAGCAGTTACTCAAAGATCGGTTTACGGCCTTCTACCACGCCTTTCTTTCAAAATCAAACATCGTGGAAGTTGGCGCCGTGGGTAGCATTGCTTTTCACTTCCAAAATGAACTTAACGACGTCCTCAATCAACACGGCTTAATGCTTAAACGTGTCTACAAAAGTCCTATTGATGGACTGGTTGATTTTTATCGTACCTTTGCAGACTGATTTTTAGGTAATACCACATGCGTTTCGCCCTTTTTTTCTTAGCCTTAATGGCAAGTCAGATTTTGTTGGCACAAAACATTGTCATCAATGAAGCGACCAATAACGCATTTGTAAGTGTGGAAGACAGCGACGGGGATTTTCCCAATTGGGTTGAAATCTATAATCCGCTTCCCGTTGCCGTCAATCTCAATCAGTATTACTTGTCGAACGC
>JAIUMB010000164.1 GCA_022565745.1 Cryomorphaceae bacterium
GAGTCGATGCTAAACTGAATCAAACCACGGAATTGACTAACATTACCAAATACCTCTAAAACATCACCTTCGGTAGGCGTGTAGATGGTAAATCCAGGCTGACGAACGAGAATACCGGCGGTATTTGTTGAGTCAATAAACCAGAACTGTGCGCCGCTGTTGAGCAAGTTGCCACCGGAAACAACGCCCACGATGGAGCAACCCACACCTAAAGAATCAGCGATTCCATTGGCATTTACTGAACGCAGACTGGAAATGGGGTAGCGGTTGATCACAACAGGGGTAACCGGACTGGTGGTGTCGGGAATAAGGTCCTCACTGTAACGCGGCAATAGCTGATAACCGTTGTTGAAAGGCGCACTGGTTGTGGATGAAAACTGTCCACCGTGACCAATCAAGTCAAAGGGAGTTGTCGGCGCAGGGTCATTGTACAATGTCGTTGGACTGGTAACACGTGCAAGAAACACGTTGGTACCGTCGGTTACGTCAATATTAAATCCAGTACCTGATCCGGTCCACTGTGAAGGTGATACCAACGACAAGCCGTTGATACGCACCAATCGGCCTTCGGTGGATTCATCAAGGGCGGTTACCAAAGCTGGTGCGGGAAGGGTAAAGCCAGTGCCCAATACCTGGATGGAGTCTACCGTGAACTGAATCAAACCTCTAAACTGAGTAACGCCACCAAACACGCGAAGCACATCGCCTTCGTTGGGTGTGTATGAGGTAAAGCCAATCTGGCGAACGAGTAAGCCGGCGGAATTGGTGGAATCAATGAACCAAAACTCTACGCCGTTTCCGCGAAGGTTACCACCAGACACAATCCCCTCGATGGCACAGTTCACGTTAAGTGAGTCGGCCACACCATCGGTATCTACCGATTTCAATGCGGCAATGGGGTAAACGGGGACAAAGGTCATTGGCTCACCTTCTAAGACAAAATTGTCGAAGCGGTTATTGCCATCGGTACCGGTGTTCTGACCAAAGAAACTGATGCGTATTTTAAAATCCGGATTGTTTTCCACAGCTGCCATGCCGGTAAAATCCCAAAAGAATGTTTGGTAAGAAGTGGTGATGGTCAAGCTATCGAGGAAGTTATAAGTGCTGCCGTCGGTGGTGTACTCGACAATTTGCCCCAATTGACCATTGTTGCTTCTGTAGACCTCGTAAGAGAAAACGATGTCTTCGTAGCCGGTGGTTGGAAGTTCAACATCAAGGGTACGGGTATCTGATGGGTTGCGGGCACGAAGTGAATTACCGGCCGGTTCGTTGAAACGAACGTTGTTGGTATTGCCATCAGCGGAATTGCGGTCTATGAAACCAGCACCAGTTCCGGGGTAAGTGATAACCGGGGCAATGGCAAAGGCCGACGTATCTGCTTCAACAGAAGTTACGGCACCTGAAGACATATCATTGAAGTGCCAATAATGCAATACGGCCGAACGGGGGGGTACAGCACCTTGTAGAAGCTGGCCTTCTAATTTGAAGTTGTCAACACGAGCGTTACCGGCTGCTGAAGTGGCTCCGTAAAAAGTCAATCGTACCTGGAAGTCGTTATTGTCATTGGCAGCGGTGATACTTGAGAAATCAAAAGTGTAAGTGCTAAATCCCGAAGAATTTGGGTTGAAATCATCAAATACAGTAAAGTTTGTTCCGCCATTGGTGCTATAAGACACGACCACCGAATCAAAACCACTTGGTGTTCTTCTCGACGCAAAAGTCAATTCAATGTCTTCAAATCCTAAAGTAGACCATGCAGCTGTCAAATGATTACCGTTATTGGCTGAGTCGCGAAGCACGAATGATGCTCCGGAAACGCTTCCCGTACAAGCATTGAGAGCGGTACCTACAAAATCTTCGGTATCGGTAAAGTTATGGGTAATGGTACCGTTTCCGGTTACCCTTGCCGCTGTAGGTAAAGGGGAAGACCACTTGACACCACCAGTGCTGGTTGAACCGCTGTTAAAATCCCAACAGTGAATGGTCGTTTGCCCAAAAAGGGTTAGCGTTGTTGCCAAACTTAAAGCCAGGCTTAAAAAGTTTCTCATGATGTTTGTTTTTCAATTAAAATGGTCACACAAAAACATGTGTTTATTTACGATGCAAATTTGCGATGATAATGTCATATGTTCTCAGATTTTTTATTACCAAATAATCAACAATATCAGCGATGTGATTACAATTTCGAAACACAGTGCATTTAGCGTGCTTAAAGGTTTATAATCAGAAGGGTAAATTTCAATACCCACAGCAATTATTTTCTGTAGGTAGAAACATTGTTTACACCGTCGATGGATTGTACTTTTGCAAACCTATTGGCCGCTTTTTTTGTTATACGGCCTGAAATACATATTATGGCTTTAGAAAAATTTCCCAAGCACAGCATTTCCGATCTTGACGATCAACATGGCGAAACGCATTCTGGTAATTTATTTGAAAACCCGCTTCGCGCTGATGCCTTTGAAAAATCTGATGAAGAAAAAATAGCCATCATTGAAGAGCACTTTACGCATATCATGGATGCATTGGGGCTCGATTTAACCGATGATAGTTTGCGTGGCACGCCCAAGCGTGTAGCCAAGGCGTTTGTAAAAGAAATGTTTGCCGGTCTACACCCCGAAAGAAAACCCAGCGCCTCTACGTTCGACAATAAATACAAGTATGGCGAAATGCTGGTAGAGAAAAACATCATTGTTTACTCTACCTGTGAACACCACTTTTTACCCATTGTAGGAAGGGCGCACATCGCATACATCAGTGCGGGTAGGGTCATTGGCCTGTCGAAAATGAATCGCATCGTTGATTATTTCGCCAAACGTCCACAAGTGCAAGAGCGCATGACCAAACAAATTGTTCATGCCATGCAAGAGGCTTTGGGCACGAAAGACGTCGCCTGCGTGGTAGACGCCAAACACCTTTGCGTCAATTCGCGCGGCATTCGCGACATCGACAGCAGCACCGTTACGGCAGAATATGGTGGTGTGTTCCAACAAGACACCGTTAAGCGTGAATTTTTAGAGTTTATTGGCCTCGACACCCCTTTTGGGGTTTAAAACCGTACCCTATGCTCCATATCTTTAATTCCCTGAGCGGAAAAAAAGAACCTTTTGAACCCATCAACCCGCCTTTTGTAGGGATGTATGTTTGTGGTCCAACGGTTTACAATCACGTACACCTGGGCAACGCCAGAACGTTTATGTCCTTTGACGTGGTCTTTAGATACCTCAAGTATCTTGATTACAAGGTGCGCTACGTTCGCAACATCACCGATGTGGGGCATTTGGAAAACGATGCCGATGAGGGCGAAGATAAAATCAGCAAGCGCGCCCGTATCGAGCAGTTGGAACCTATGGAGATCGTGCAGCAATACACAGTTGGTTTTCACAACATCATGGCGCAGTTTAATGCTTTGCCACCTAGTATTGAGCCCTCGGCTACTGGCCACATCGTTGAGCAAATTCAAATGGTGCAAGACATCCTTAGCAATGGATGGGCCTACGAGTCGAACGGCTCCGTTTATTTTGATGTGAAAAAATACATCGATGCCGGAAACCCTTACGGAAAACTCTCCGGAAGAAATGTGGATGAGCTGTTTTCGGGCACCCGTGCACTAGACGGACAAAGTGAAAAACGCAATCCGATGGACTTTGCGTTGTGGAAAAAGGCCTCTTCTGAGCATATCATGCGCTGGCCTTCGCCTTGGGGTGATGGTTTCCCCGGTTGGCATTTGGAGTGTTCCGTCATGAGCACCAAATATTTGGGCGATCGATTTGACATTCACGGTGGGGGCATGGACCTCAAGTTTCCCCACCACGAGTGCGAAGTGGCACAGTGTAACGCCGCTCATGGTTCAGAGGCCGTGAATGTTTGGATGCACGCCAATATGCTCACCCTCAATGGTAAGCGCATGAGCAAATCAACCGGAAATACGCTACTGCCTCAAGAAATATTCAGCGGAGAAAACCCGTTTTTAAGCAAACCCTATCACCCCATGGTGCTGCGGTTTTTTATGTTGCAGGCGCATTATCGCAGTACGCTCGACATCAGCGATGCGGCGTTGTTGGCTGCGGAAAAAGGTTATAATCGCCTACATGAAGCCCTCGGTATGATTGCGGATTTACCAGCGTCGTCTTCCTCAACCATCGATGTCGACGATTGGGCCAAGCGCTTTGCCGCTGCCATGAACGACGACTTTAATACGCCCATCCTCATTGCAGAGTTGTTTGACGCGGTTAAGGACATCCACCGAATCCAAAGCGGGGAGGCGGGTTTAACAGAAGCCGATCTCAAGCGATTTAATACCCTGATTGGTGATTATGTGTACACGGTGCTGGGACTAAAACCTCAATCGGAGAAAAGCAGCAGCGATGCTTTAGATAAACTCGACGGGGCATTACAGGTGTTGATTAACCTGAGAAACCAAGCCAGAGCCGATAAAAACTGGGCCCTGAGCGACGAGATACGCGACCAGTTGATGGAAAAGGGCATCATGTTAAAAGACGGCAAAGACGGTACGACCTATACCATCCAGTCATGATACTCAAGTTCATTGGTTGGCTGCTGATTTTACCTGTGCGCTTGTACCAATGGATATTGTCACCACTCTTGCCCAATGCATGTCGGTATTCACCCACCTGTTCAACTTATATGATAGAGGCCATCAAAGTTTGGGGTCCTTTTAAGGGCTTGTATTTGGGGCTAAAGCGATTGTCAACGTGTCACCCATGGGGGGGCAGTGGTTACGATCCGGTTCCGGAGCGAAAATCGCAACAATAACGACTTGTATGGTCGGTGTTTTTCAACGTACTTTGCAAAAAA
>JAIUMB010000165.1 GCA_022565745.1 Cryomorphaceae bacterium
GGTTTTGGATCAGCCATATGTGGATCTTCTGCAATTGCTGCAGTAGCGCCAGGAATAACAAAAAACACTGAGGATGTGGCCATAGCCTTTGCTGTTGTTAATTTGATGGGTAGTATAGGGATGATAGCATTGCCTTTTGTGTTGACACCTTTATCATTAGAAAACATAGATGCAGGTGTTCTCATCGGCGCATCCTTGCATTCTGTAGGCAATGTTGCTGGAGCTGGCTATGGAATGGAAAAAGAGGTGGGCGATATTGCCATTTCAATAAAAATGGCGCGGGTGGCATTATTGTCTCCGGCAGTAATTTTCTTTACGTTTCTTGTTAATCGCAAATCCGGTAAGTCATGGAAAGAAAACAGTAAACTACCTCTTTATCTTTGGTTGTTTATCGGTATTGTTGTGTTGGTGTCTTTTGTTGATTTACCTGATTTACTGAAAAATACCGCAGATGTAGTAGGTAAAGTCAGTTTAACCATTGCTATGGTTGCCATTGGCACAAAGGTGAGTTTTGTCAATTTGTATCGCTCGGGGCGAAAGGCAATGATGTACGGAACGGTAATCTTTGCATTTCAATTGCTTTTTATCGGACTGTGGCTTTATTTTGGTTGATGCAGTTTACGTCTAAGACTAAGACTAAGACTAAGACTAAGACTAAGACTAAGACTAAGACTAAGACTAAGACTAAGATTAGGTAGTTAACATACTGACACGTCAACTGCCTATATATTCGTGAGTCTTCGTCTTCGTTAAAAAGACATTGACATTGAAAGAGCAGTTAACATACTGATACGTCTACTGCCTAAACATTCGTGAGTCATAGTCAACGTCATAGTCAACGTCTACTACTTAGGAATTATGGTTATTCGTTGATTGTGGACAATACCATAATGTCGATCAAGAATTTGCAATTGATAATGTGCGGCAGGTAGATCAAGGTCTAGCATTGTCGACCCTTGACTGCTAATATCTTTTTCATAAACTTTTTGACCTGCACCATTAATGATATGAATAGTGAGTGGTTCATCACCAAAAGTTTTATGGTCAATGTGGACAGTGCCGGTCGATGGGTTGGGATAAACATTAACAACCTGAGCTTTGTGGTTGTCTATACCTAAATCAGAGATATTGATAATCACTGATTCATAAAGTTCACAGTCGTTGATATCACTTGTTTCTAAAGATACGCTACCGGCTCCACCGTTGTTCCACTGAACATTGATTGATGAAGTGCCTTGGCCGTTAATGATAGTCCCGTTTACGACTGACCATTCATAAGTCAAGCCAGCAGAAGGCGTTATTGAGTAAGGTTCAATGGCATTGCGCAATACCACACGTTCACCTTGAATATCTATATCTCCGGTAGGGTTACCTGGGGATATGGGTTCAGAAGGTGTGCTCCCTTGAGATACCACAATGTCGTCAATACGAAGAAAGTCTCTTGCACCAGACGAGCTACTTAGTCGCTGGCCTGTATAATGGTATCTCCACAACAGCTGAACACACTCCCGCCCCATAAGAAAGGTGGGTAAGTCAACAGGGCCAATGATGTTGCTGTGGTTAAACGTAGCTTGACGTTCATAAACAACGGGATTCCCTTGACTATCAATCAAATCGGTCCATGGACCACTGGTCCCCAATCTATATTGCAATTTTATATGATATACTCTTGAGTTGGGTTCTAAAGTCCCACCAGTCCACTGAACAAAGGCTTGATTGATGTTTTCAGTATTTAGATTAACTATCATGCCACCCAAACGGGTTCCAGGATACCCGGGGTTTCCCTGAGGGTTAGAGGTGTTGATAAACCCAATGCCATCATCGTTGAGGCCAACAATACGAGTTCGGGATGACAAGTTGAAGGCGCCATTGGTCAAGCCGGCTATTAGCGCTGTATCGCTAGGGTCATCTTCATCGAAGTAAACAAATTGCACATGATCAGGACTTGAGCCTATAGATGCTTCTGAGTCCCACTCTGTAAATGTAAAGGCACAATGTTCTAAATTGTGAGTAGATGGACCGCAGACGATGTTGGTATCAGAAGTGAAAACCGCGAGGACAAGAGAGTCAGAGGTTAAGTTGATGTCAATTTCGTCTTGCGGGAATATTTGGTTGCCAATTTCCCAATGCAAAAATTGATAGCCGGGATTGGCATGGGCTTTTAGAGAAATGGGTACATTCTGGAAATAAATGCCTTGCCAGGGATAAGGAGATTCGGGAACACCTACTGTGGTATCTAAAATGGTGATGGTATTGATACTTACATGTCCGGCCAAGGTATCAGATACATCAAGAGTGACTTCGTGTGCGGCCGTTAGATTGAACTCATTCATCAGATGTAAACGAGCAAAGGCAGGCCTTTCATCGGCAAAGTTTTTCATTACATCTACACTATCAATCCATGCTTGCTCATATGGAGGAGCTGACCATCTATCGATGAATTCGGAAATTTCTGGTGAATATAGTTGCTTGATACTGTCAAATACACCTATGGTATGAGCAGGTAAAAAGCAAGTGTTCATAAGATCTGCATAACGATTTATAAAATAGTGCCGATAATTGATATTTGGCCACATATTTCGCAGAAGTATACCTACATCTCCATTGTTTTTTGCATGTACCAGCGTGTTGTGTGTGTAGGCGTTAGGTCCACCACTCATGCCGTATCCAAAGTCAACATCGTACATCAACCATCGCCAACGTCCATCATGCCCGCGCGGCGCATCGGGGTCATAAGTGGTTCTTTTTCTCCACCATTTGATGTTGTTAACCGGCCAGTCGGTGTTTCTTGCAAAGACTTCAGAAATAACGTAATCCGTGAAATCTTCAATCACAATTCTTCTTTCCAATTCTGCAAAAAGAGAATCATCGGATAAGTTTTGTTGGACGGCATAATTAATGGTTGCTGTAAAATGAGACGCATCACCATCATTTGCGATTCTGAAGGGGGTGAGAAAGTCAATTTCATCCGATTGCAAGCCGTACATGCGTTCGATATAAAATCGATTTTGCCACTCTCGTAAATTGTAAAAGCCCCAATACTCGCCATTGAGGAAGACAATGACAGGTTCACTATGCTGAATATCAAACTCTAAGTGGCTAACAAGGTTTTGAATGGCAGCATCTCTAAAGCTTGTTCTTATTTCATCATTCCCTGAATTCCTAACGAGAATACGCTTATATTCAGAATGGGGCCGGTTTGTGAAAAAGGGATAATTAAATGTGCTTTGTCCATATTCACTTCGGGCATATAGGCGAAAGCTTTTTCTTCGTCTTGCTCTAGACCAGCCTCCATGAATACGCGCGCCCACATCCATACTGAATTCTCTTTGACCGGATACTGAAAAATACTCCATAGCCATGGGGCGTTCGTAAAGTCGACCGGACCAGTGCCAATTGGCTGGCGTATTTCCTCTTGCTACACCATTATTTGTTGAACGCCAATTTTCAAAAACCACCCCAGCAGTAAAGTATCCGTTGTGATAATCAAAAAGCAAATCTTCATCAATATTGAGGGATAGTACAGGAAAGGTATACCGGTTCATTAAATCACTTCCAATAAAATAGGTATGTGTTTCAATGTCACTTGGAATTGACCCCGGTCGGTGCGCAATGGCTCTTACAACGGTGCCTTTTTGTACGATGCTATCGGGAATGTAGTCGGGGTTTTGATTAAAAGTAGTGGTTTTTGATGAAGTTCGGTTATCAAGCGGAGTTCGATTAACAATATTTAAGGGTTGGTCATATATAAAGGTTTCAATGCTGTCGGTTAAAAATGGGAAGTTGGTCGGACTACTGGGGAATTGTCTAAATTGATTTTTGTAGGTATAGGTCTTCGGATTGATGTGCGCGGTATCGGGTCTAGAGCCATCTAATGTATAATAGATGGTTACACCAGTGTCTTGAGAGGTGATGTTAAGTGTTTGGGGTGAAGTATAAAAGCCTCCACTTACAGAAAATGTGGGGCGTTGCAAAATATCATCAAATGGTGTAGCGTTATTATTGGTCGCATTTGGAGTAGGAGAGGAGAAGTATGACCAGGTAGAAGCACCGTCGGTTGTTCGTCCTTTTGATACATCGGTGTTTTGAGGTCCGAACACGATAGAGTCAATAACCGTAAAGCCATCAGGTGAGGTTAGAATAACTGCCTCTCCATTGCTGGCACTCAGTTTGAAGTTTGTGTGCTGGCCTCCTCTAGAAGTATCGCCACTGGCCCAAAATAGAGCAAAACCATTGGGTGGAATGATAACCGATTGCGTGATTTCAAAACGTGTGATGTTATTGGTATCGTCTGAGAGATAATAACCCTGAAGGTCAATCGAACTGGTACCAGCATTAAATACTTCAATCCAGTCTTCATATTGACCGGTTCCATCAGTATTGGTTGTGCTGTTGGATGCCAAAAACTCATTGATGTATAAAGTCGACTGAGCGTAAGTAGAAATAAAAAAGAGAAATAGAAAAAACAAATAAACATTCCGCATTTTTGACGTTTTAATTAACAGTTTCAACCATAATGATATTCAATTAATTTGGTTGACAGAACCATTAAATATACAATGGTCTGATATTCAAACACAACAAATTTCTCACAAGAAAGATGTATCATCATGTAAAATTACAAAAATCAGGTATTTATTCATATATAAAAGCAAGTAATTTTTTCATAAACAATTTCCACCTATTTACATCTTTTGATTACAGAGTTTTTAAATGATGTTATTTGGATTCATTTCTCCTAA
>JAIUMB010000166.1 GCA_022565745.1 Cryomorphaceae bacterium
TATTTGTTAGACCAAGGTCTTCAAGTCAAGTGGTATCTCATCGGCTATGGAGGCGATGAGGATCTTATCAAGGCTAAAATTAAAGAATATGGGGTTGAGCAGCAGGTGATCATATTGGGTAAACAACCCAACCCATATCCCTATATCAAAGCTTGTGACATCTACGTGCAGCCTTCGCGTTACGAGGGCAAGGCGGTAACCGTGCGTGAGGCACAAACGCTGGGTAAGCCGGTGGTTATTGCCAATTTTAGCAGCGCCAAAAGTCAGCTCAATGATGGCGTAGATGGTGTTATTTTACCTCAGGACACCATAGCCTTTGCTTCGGCTCTAAAAGCCTTTATTAATAACCGAGAATTACAATCAACACTTATGGAAAACTGTCGGCAACAAGACTTTTCCAATCAATCCTCCATTCAACGCATATACGCATTGCTCAAGTCATAGATGATTGGTTTTTTTCCCTTAAAGTATTACACGCCCCTCTACCATTACTTCATTTTGATGGTTGTTTTGGTGGTGTTTTTTCAGTTACAAACCGAGGGCTATCGTCGGACTGTTTTCGGTGTGTTTTGGCTTGGTTTCATTATCATATACATGGGATTACGCCCAATAAGCTATTATTTTGGCGATATGGGGACTTATGCGAGGGTTTTTTCTCGCTATCAACAGGGTGAAAATATTGATATAGGCAAAGATATTTTATTTAATTTGTTTATGAAATATTCTTCGTTTTTCATGTCTTCACACATGTTTTTTCTTCTGTGTGCATTTTTATATGTGTATCCATTGTATTTGGTTTGTAAAAAGTGGTTCTCAAACTATTGGTTTTATGCATTTCTTCTCTTGGCAGCTTCTTTTTCATTCTGGACGTACGGCACCAATGGCATTCGAAGTGGTATTGCCTCATCACTTTTTTTACTGGGGGTATCGAGAACATCACGATTTAATCAGATAACTTGGATTGTTGCTTCTCTCGGGGTCCATTTGTCAATGTTGCTTCCTACATTGGCATTTGTCTTGGCACAGTTTTATAACCAACCCAAAAAAATCATCTTGCTTTGGGTGATGTGTATTCCCTTATCCCTTTTAGCGGGTGGGTTTTGGGAAAACTTCTTCGCAAGTTTGGGATTTGGAGATGAACGCATAGCATACTTAACGCAAGAAAATATATATCAAGATGATTTTAAAAGCACCGGTTTTCGCTGGGACTTCTTGCTTTATAGCGCAACGGCGGTTTATGCGGGATGGTATTATATCACCAAAAAAGGATTTCACGACAAGGTATATTTCTGGCTCTTTAACACCTACGTGGTAACCAATGCCTTTTGGATTTTGGTGATACGCGCCAACTTTTCTAATCGTTTTGCTTATTTGAGCTGGTTTATGATGGCGTTGGTGATTGTTTATCCCTTGTTAAAAAAAAGATTGTTTCGCCGTCAGTATGCCTTATTAGCCAACATCATCATGGCATATTTTGCATTTACGTTTTTAATGAATGTGATACTTTAGTAGAGGCATATGAAATCTCCCCATCAGCTTACTGTTTTTACCCCTACCTATAACAGAGCCTATTGTTTACCCCAGCTTTATCATAGCTTGTGTGCCCAAACAGATAAAAATTTTACTTGGTTGGTTATTGATGATGGCTCTACAGACGAAACCAAAAAGTTGATTGAATCTTGGGTACAAGATGGGCAAATATTCATTCAATATTGCTACAAAGAGAATGGAGGTATGCACACTGGGCACAACAAGGCGTATGAGCTTGTAGAGACTCGTTTTAATGTCTGCATTGATTCCGACGATTATATGCCCATGGATGCTGTGGAGATTATTTTAGAGCAGATTATAGATATTCCCGATGATTGCTATGGTCTAGTCGGCTTGGATGGAGCACCGAATGGAAGTCTCATTGGCACTGCTTTTCCCGATGATTTGGAATATGCGAAGTTAAGTGATGTATACACCGTTTACGGTGTAAAAGGCGATAAAAAGCTAGTTTTAAAAACAGAATTGGTTAAGCAATTTCCACCATATCCAACATTTGAATATGAGCGTTTTGTTCCCTTGGGTATCTTGTATTTGATGATGGATCAGCAATATAAACTCAAGCTCATTAACCAGGTGTTGTGTGTAGTTGAGTATCAGGAAGACGGCTCTACCAAAAACATTTTAAAACAATATCGGCGACATCCCAATGGCTTTGCATATTCTAGAGTGATAACCATCAATCTCTCAAAAAATATGAAAGAACAAATTAAGAATGCAATTCACCTGGTATCCTCTGCAATTTTCGCAAAAAACATCAAATGGTTGTTTAAAAGTCGGCGAACATTACTGGTCTTAATTGTTATTCCGATCGGTTTGTTATTGAATATGTTCATCAGATATAAAACCATTCAATAACATATAAAGGTTGAGCTTTTAACACGAAAAACGACCAATAGATTTAATGAAAATTGTACAAATCATCAATTCCTTAGCTACTGGAGGAGCAGAAAAGCTGTTGATCGATATAATACCAAAATACCGTGCACAAGGTATACATGTGGATATTATTTTATTATGGGATAATAACCACCCATTTACAAATACACTAAAAACATTAAAATGTTGTAAGGTAATTGTTTTGAATGAGTCAGGTAATGAGAGAGATATTTATCGTATAAATAATATTTTTAAACTGAGAAAACTTTTGAGGAATTATGATATTGCACATGTTCACCTATTTCCCTCTCTTTATTTTGTGCGACTTGCTTCTATTGGGGGAAAAATTAAATTAATTTTCACCGAACACAGCACTCATAACAAGCGTATTGCAAATAGAAAATATAAGTTGATAGAATCGTGGTGTTATAAATCCTATATAAAGGTGATATGTATTACTCACGAAATAAAAGAAATCTTAAGTAATCATTTAAAGACACCTAGTAAATTAAGAATCATAGAAAACGGGGTAGATATTCATAAAGTTACAGCTTCTATTCCCTATATAAAATACGATATACATGAGTTGGTTCAAAAATCAGATATATTAATTATTCAAGTTTCAAGTTTTACAACTCCTAAAGATCAAGACACTCTCATATTGTCACTGCAACATCTTCCTTCAAATTATAAAGTTTTATTGGTAGGAGATGGTCCTCGAAAAGACAAGTTGAACAATTTGGTTTTGTCCTTAGGGTTGGAGAAGAGAGTTATATTCTTAGGTCTCCGCATGGATGTTCCAAATTTACTTAAATCTGTGGATATAGTTGTTTTATCTTCACACTATGAAGGATTGTCATTGGCCTCTATTGAGGGAATGGCCTCAGGTAAACCCTTTATAGCATCAAATGTACCTGGACTAAAAGACGTGGTAGCAGGAGCAGGAATTTTATTTGAAAGAGGTGATACAAAAACGTTGGCAAGGGAAATCAATAAACTTATAGACAATCCTGAACACTATAAAAGAGTTGCTCAAGATTGTGAGAAAAGAGCAGAGCAATACGATATTGATCATATGGTTAATAAGCATATAGAATTATATAGAGAAGTGTATCAAAGTTATTGATGATATGAAAAGAAAAAAGAATAGTTTATGTGTGGTATAAATGGATTTATATCATTTGATGATGATTTAAACCTGTTAGATAAGTTAATGCTTATGAATGGGATGATCATACATAGAGGGCCTGACTCTGAAGGAACATTTTTTGATAGGCTAGATGGCTTTTCAATTGCAATGGGAATGCGAAGGCTATCAATAATTGATTTAAACACTGGTGATCAGCCGATATTTTCAGAAGATAAACAAAAGATTATTGTTTTTAATAGTGAGATATATAATTATGAAATTTTAAGAAAAGAGCTGTTAAACAAGGGTGTTGTTTTTAAAACAAATTCAGATACAGAAGTGATTTTAAAACTTTATGAAATAGAAGGCGCAAAATCATTTTCAAAGTTAGATGGCATGTTTGCTTTTAGTATTTATGATAAATCTTTGGGAAAGGTTTTTATTGCACGTGATTTCTTTGGAGAAAAACCATTGTACTATATGAAAAGTGCAAGCGGTTTTATGTGGTCATCAGAATTAAAGTCTATAGTTAAAACGCTTAAAAATAAACCCAAATTAAATAAAACAAGTTTATCGCTGTATTTTCAACTAACCTATATTCCTGCGCCATTTACAATATATGAAGAGATACATAAGCTAGAATCAAATCACTACATTGAATTAAACTGTAGAATTAATGATTTAACAATAAATGAGATTGACTCTCCAAGTAAAAAATACGTTATACAATCGAAAAAAGAAACCACTAAAATGGTTCATGATTATGTTCAAAAAAGTGTTGAATCAAGGTCAGTGTCAGATGTTCCCTTAGGCACTTTTTTATCTGGAGGGGTTGATTCTTCAATAGTGTCTCTATGCTTGGCTAAACAGTCACATTCAAAAATTGATACCTTTTCAATAGGTTTTGAAAAAAAATCTTTTGATGAATCTGATAAGTCAAGATTGGTTTCAAATTTAATCAATAGCAGACATCATGAGTTTTTGATATCTGAAAAAGATTTATCACTAAACATTGATGAAATTATTTTGAATTTTGATGAACCCTATGCTGATTCATCAGCGTTAGCAACTTACTTAGTTGCAAAAAAAACTAAAGAGTATGTAAAAGTTGCTCTGACAGGTGATGGTGGAGATGAAGTTTTCGGCGGTTATAACAAGTATTATATGGGAAAACTAAA
>JAIUMB010000167.1 GCA_022565745.1 Cryomorphaceae bacterium
CTTTGTATTGACCCACCTGAGGAGCAAATCGCACTTTGTCGGTAAGTTCACGGATATCATTTACGGAGTTATTGGAAGCCGCATCCAGTTCAAATATATTGAAAGAGTAATCCGTTTGGTCGTCTTCTGAGGTGCGATTAATTATTTTCGCTAGAATGCGGGCGCAGGTGGTTTTACCCACCCCTCGCGGACCTGTAAAAAGCAAAGCCTGACTAAGCTGGTTATTGTTGACAGCATTCAGTAGAGATGTGGTAATATGCTGTTGACCAACAACCGTATCAAACGCTTGCGGACGATATTTTCTTGCGGATACAACAAATGGTTCCATGCCGACAAAGATATGCCGCTAAAGAGGGGTTTGCAAGTTTTTTATCAATAATCACCAATCGTTTCCGGCAGCTGAGCCAATGCCGCTTCTAGTTGCTCATCGTTGGGGGCAACACCATGCCATTTGTGCGTGCCCATCATAAAGTCAACGCCGCTGCCCATTTCCGTTCTCATCACAATGACGACGGGTTTGCCTTTCCCGGAGAGATCAATGGCGCGTTTTAAGCCATCAACGACGGCCTTTAACTCGTTACCGGCAGCCAGGTGAACTACCTCCCAGCCAAAAGCGGCAAACTTTTCTCCAATGTTGCCGAGATCAAGAACGTCTTCGGTATCACCATCGATTTGACGGCCATTGGCATCTATCGTGGCGATGAGGTTATCAACTTTGTTTGATCCAGCATACATAACCGCTTCCCAAATCTGACCTTCTTGTAACTCGCCGTCGCCGTGAAGTGAAAATACAAGCTTGTCGTCTTGATGACGCTTTTTAGACAAAGCCGCACCAATGGCAACGGAAAGCCCTTGACCCAACGATCCAGATGCTATGCGTACACCGGGCAAGCCTTCGTGGGTAGTGGGATGCCCCTGCAAGCGAGAGTCAATTTTTCTAAATGTGTGTAGCTCGTCGACATCAAAGTATCCACAACGAGCAAGCACGCTATAATAAACAGGGGAAATGTGACCATTGGATAAGAAAAATAAATCTTCACCAACACCATCCATATCAAATGACTCTGGATTGAAGGTCATGATGTGTTTGTAAAGGGCTACAAAGTATTCTGTACATCCCAGTGAACCGCCTGGATGACCAGAGTTTACGGCGTGAACCATGCGAACAATGTCGCGGCGTACTTGGTGGCAAAGGTCGATTGATTCCTGAATATTGTGGGCCATGTTGTGCTTTATTCTATGTTGGCGGCAAAGGTAACAATTGTAGATTTAAATATTCCCTGTGTTTTTTATACTTTGTTTGTTACTTTTGTTTCCTTGAAACTTATGCTACCAACTGATACTAAAGCAAAACAATGTCGCTTATAAAAATATATGTCATTGAGGATGACATGTTTTACGCAAGATACCTCAAACATCACTTGTCTTTAAACGTGGATAATGAGGTGGATATTTTCAATTCGGGTAAAGATGTTTTAAAAGGTGGCTTGGATCGCCCAGACATAATTACCTTGGATTATTCTTTACCCGATATCGATGGGTTAACCCTATTGTCGGATTTACAAACGCGATGGAAAAATGTGCCCATTATCGTTATTTCCGGACAGCAAGAAGTATCAACAGCGGTCAAGCTTTTGAAAAAAGGAGCTTACGATTACATTGTTAAAGACGACGACACCAAAGACCGCCTCTGGGCCATCATCAATAGAATTCGCGAAAATGTGGGGTTGCGAGACCAACTGGAACGCCTTCAGGCTGAAGTTGATGCTCAGTACGATTTCACCAAAATTATTGGCAACTCTCCGGTAATGCAGCGCATCTTTGATATGATGAAGAAAGGGGCGCGTAGCAATATTACGGTATCGATTACCGGAGAAACTGGAACAGGAAAAGAGTTGGCCGCAAAAGCTTTGCACTACAACTCTCAGCGCAGCGACAAACCTTTTGTTGCGGTTAATATTGCCGCCATACCAAAGGAACTCATAGAAAGTGAGCTTTTTGGACACGAAAAAGGTGCGTTTACCGGAGCGGTAAGTACCAGAAAAGGGAAATTTGAAGAAGCGCATAAAGGAACATTATTTCTCGACGAAATTGGAGAAATGGACATCAACTTGCAAAGTAAGTTGCTTCGTGCTTTGCAAGAACGTGAAATCACCAGAGTGGGGGGCAACAAGGTGATTCAGGTTGATGTGCGCGTAATTGTAGCGACCCACAGAAATCTTTCTGAAGAGGTGAAGGCAGGTAATTTTAGAGAAGACCTTTATTACCGCTTACTTGGACTACCCATTGAACTGCCGCCTTTGAGAGATAGAGGTAACGATATTCTCTTGCTGGCAAAGGGCTTTCTAGAAGCTTTTTGTGCAGAGAACCAAATGGGAGCAAAGCGCTTGTCGAATGCCGCACAAAAAAAGTTACTCAATTATCATTGGCCAGGTAACGTGCGTGAACTGCGCGCCATCATTGAACTTGCTGCTGTGATGACCGAAGGCGATGTGATAGAATCCGATCACGTCAATTTCAATAACAGTGAAGAAATTTCTGATGTGGTTTTTGAAGAGGGAACACTGCGCGATTATACCTGTAAAATCATTGAGTATTTCTTGAAAAAGTACGACAATAACGTTGTGGAAGTAGCTAAAAGACTCGACGTTGGAAAATCTACCATCTACCGAATGATCAAAAACGATGAAATAAACGTTTAATTGGTATTAATTTAAAACACTGAGTCATAGAAAAGCTGTACGACACATCAGGTTTGCGCGAGGAAACAGACGACGATTTTGTCAATGAAATGCTGGCGCTTTTCGTTGAAACGACGCCTGTAGCCATTGAAGAGATTGAAACGTCTATGCAAAATAAAACACCCAAAACATTGGGTGATACCATGCATAGAATAAAATCGTCTTTGCGTATTTTGAAAATTACTAATTTGGTGTCGATGGCACAAGAATTAGAAGACTTAGGGAGAAAAGAAGGGGTAATTGATATTGAAAAAACCCAACGATTCATCAAAATACTCAATATTTGTCTCGACCAAATGAGAGAGGAATTGTCTTAGAGTCGACTAATTTTCGCCTTCAAACCACCCTACGCCATACCTCATGATTCTGTCTGATGTTACTCAGATCGAATCTCTATTTTTCCATTCATGCTAACGGGTACTGCGGTTTCACTGCCGTCAGGGTTTTTTGCGTAAATGGTTCCTGCAAAATTCATGTTGATGACGCCAGAGCTAACCCACCCGGTTTGTGGCTCAATTTTAAAGTATGACTGCATATCTCCGCTGATGTCATACCTGTTTTGCCCCTGATGTTCTTTATCGGGTCTTAAGGTGCTCTTCCCCTCAATGATATAGCCGTTTTTGTTGGCCGTCTTCAATGTGTAGGTATGGTCTGCAAACCCTTTTACGTTGCTGTGGTATGGGGCGCTGTAGGACCAACTTTCACCAACAGCTACTGGTTTTTTTGGCAAAACCGCCACCGACATTTCCAGGTGGCTCGTAAGCGCATCGTATCCGTAAACATCGTCCAGCATTCGTCGTACCTCTTGCTGTTGACCAGGCGACATTTGAACAGCTGCAAACGCGTTTTGCATCACGTTGTCAATGCCGTCGATGTTTTTTACCCTCCCGTTTGGCTGAAAGATCACTTGAAATGGCGTCATATTTAGTCGACTAAAAATAACCGCAGCAAAATCACTGCTGTCAATTTTACGAGAGTCAAAGCCCATTCGGCCAAATGGCGACTGAACCTTGAACCGCAAATCGCGAAATTGTGCCGACATAACCACTTCTTTCTTTTCTACGCTTTTGGGTTTAAGTTTGATATCGGTAATGTATTCGGTATTGATGTCGATGGACTGCCCTTCAATGGTTTGTTTAAGTACGGAAATGGTTGATGCTTTTTGCCAGTAACTTTTACCCACTTCTGGTTGTAGTACAATTGTGTGTTTGTCGGACTGGCAAGCCGCAATGGCTAAGAAAGTAAGTATCACAAAATATCGCATGCTGTTTTTTTTCTATGATGTAGATGCAAATGTAGTTGTTTTAGATGATATTGACCGAGCTTGTACTTGCGTGTATTTGCAAATCCATTGCGGTACCATGCGTAATTTTTTTTTTAATCCATCAAGCGTTGTCACCTCCAATCAATCACCGTGTCCAGCAAAGCATTCGCTTTTGAAAAATGTCCATGTCCAAACCAATGTCCTCGATTAGCGCTCAAGGGTGAGGGGTGTCCAGACTCCAAAACATGGTGTTTAGATTGGTCAATCAATTTGACTTTTTTTCTTGCATGACCGCCCCAGAACATAAATACCACACCTGTTTTTTCACTATTTATGGTTTGAATGACAGCATCGGTGAAAATTTCCCAACCTTTTTTTTGGTGTGATCCGGGTTTGCCTTCCTCTACGGTAAGGGTGGTGTTAAGCAACAGAACACCTTGTTTTGCCCATCGCTCAAGGTTCCCCGATTGATGAGGATTAATATGTAAATCGCGCTGAATTTCTTTAAAAATATTGACTAATGAGGGGGGATGCGGTATGTCGTCTGATACAGAAAAACTCAACCCATTGGCTTGTCCCTTGCCGTGGTATGGATCCTGCCCCAATATCACCACTTTAACGCGTTCAAA
>JAIUMB010000168.1 GCA_022565745.1 Cryomorphaceae bacterium
CACGTTATTGAAGATTTGACGGAGGAAAAATTGGCTTCTCACTTATTTGACTCATTGCGCAACAAAATCATGCCGTTGAGTGATGATCTTATCGTTTATCCCAACCACGGTGCCGGTAGTGCATGCGGGAAAATGATGAGTAAAGAAACCACCGATACCCTCGGAAATCAGAAGAAAACCAACTACGCCCTGCGTCCGGATATGAGCCGCGAAACCTTCATTAAGGAGTTGCTTACCGGTTTGACAGCGCCTCCAGGATATTTCCCTAAGAATGTTTTAATGAATATCCAAGGTTACGACAGCATGGACGAGGTGATGAACCGCGGACAGCAACCGCTTAAT
Source organism: Cryomorphaceae bacterium (assembly GCA_022565745.1). Classification (GTDB taxonomy): domain Bacteria; phylum Bacteroidota; class Bacteroidia; order Flavobacteriales; family Schleiferiaceae; genus CSBr16-58. Next base: position 343 of record JAIUMB010000168.1, read on the forward strand.
CCAGATGCCTTTGAAGCGGCGGCGAATGAAACCAGAGCATTATTGCTCGATACCCGTCCGGCCAGCGAGTTCTCGAAGGGCTTTATCCCCAATAGCGTCAATATTGGATTAGATTCTAATTTTGCCATGTGGGTAGGGGAAATGATTCCCGATATCAAGCAGCAAATATTGTTGATTACCGAACCAGGAAAAGAAGAAGAGTCCATCATTCGCTTGGCACGTGTTGGATATGACCACGCCATTGGGTACTTAGAGGGTGGTTTTGCTTCTTGGGAAAAATCTGGAAAGCAAACTGACAGTATCAACCGCATGACCGTAGATGAGTTTGCCGAAGAAATGTCTTCTGGAAAGGCTAAAGTTTTCGATGTTCGTAAGAAGAGTGAGTACGACAGTCATCACGTCATTGATGCGGAAAATACACCGCTGAACGAAATCAACGACCATTTGGCGTCTTTTCCTAAAGAGGAGCGTTTTATATTGCATTGTGCCGGTGGATACCGTAGTATGATAGCCGCTTCCATCCTCAAATCACGCGGGTTTGATAACGTTGTTGACGTCATTGGTGGATTCGGCGAAATTGAGAAAAGTGGTAAGGTTAATGTATCGGAATATGTTTGTCCAACAACATTGTTGTAGACCATTTGACACAAGGCCTCAAATTTAAGTTAGAAAAAAGCTGTAGTAGGATATTTTCCTACTGCAGTTTTTTTTATCGCTTAACAGTTACAGTCACTTCCAAGACAATTATTCTTCCCAGTTTCTTTTCCAATGATTCTTTAATCTCATCAATCTCATCTGTACTTAGGTTGTGGTCGGCTATAATGCGAACGGAAATGGTCAGTGGATTAAACTGGGTAACGTCAATGTCCTTTATGGTGATGTTTTCGTCAAATTCATAAGATTCTACGGCTTCAATGATGTTGTCCTCAAACACCATACGATAAAATCCTAATCCCAAAGGAACGCTAAGTAAAAGCACACTGATAGAGGCAATGATCAGGCCTTGTTTGGCTAAGCGAAAGGGACTATATCCCAGAAATAGAAAAGTAATGGCTCCGGCAAGGACCATCCCCGCTAAGTTGGTCATCAACAGCAATCCAGCGCCAAAAAAAACGGTGCCATTCAGCCACCCCAAACCAATACCAGCTACAGCTAGAGGTGGCACCAACGCCACCGCAATGGCTACACCTGCCAGTGTTTTGGCTACTTCTTCACGGGCATGTGCATAAGCACCAGCAACACCTGAGAACACAGCAATGCCCAAGTCGAGTAGGTTGGGACTGGTTCTGCTCATTATTTCTGAATTGGGGGCATTCAGTGGGGTAACTAATGTTATTAATACCGCGCAAGCAAAAGCAAATCCCAGTCCAGCCAAAATGGTGTAAACACTGTCAATGATCAACTGCCGGTCTTGTCGAAGCGTAGCCATACTCAAAGAGATGATGGGCGACATAAGCGGGGCTAATATCATAGCACCAATAACTACAGGTGTACTGTTGGCAAACAAACCAAATGTCGCCAGGATGGTTGATAACACCATCAGCACTAAAAATGATGCTTTAGGTCGTGCATTGTCGCGAAGCACTTGAAATAAATCGCGGAACTCTTCAGTAGAAGCGTGAAGAATAAATGGTAGAGCAGAAGAAGCAAGCTCTTTCGCTGTTTCTCCTGTGGGTAAGGACTGCGTACGGAAAATCTCTTGAGGTTCATTTACTCTTTCATCCACATTCAGGTGTTCTCCAGGAATAATTTTGAGGTGTTTTTTCCTGACGATAAGGTCTAATGACTTCGAAGAAAGTGAGTGTCCATCTTCTGAAAACTCAAAAGCTTCATCACAAGACAGTATTAATTTGTCGGTTTTGATATGACCGGCATAAGGAGGTAAACGCTTCTCATCCCAGCACGATCGTATGGCAAATAGCATCAACCCCGAAACACTTCTAGGGCTGACCAAAATCGCATGCATCATGCCGTCGTTAACGAATGAGCTCTGAAGCATCAACCTAGAGAGTAAGGTGCTCTTTCCGTGTTGCACAACCACTACACCTGAAACGGTGGTGTTAAGCGTTTTGTCTTCTTTGTACTTTATGTTGATGCCAAATGGACGTATTCTTGTGAATCAATTAAAAAGCTGGGTGATTTTAGTAAAAAAACTTTGCTCTTCATCCTTTTTTGCCGTCGCCAATTGGAAGGCATGGCCAATTACTAAATTGTTAAATATCGGACGTTCGTTGCAGTATAAAACATCAATTTCTATATCCTTTGGAGTGGATTTGAGGTGCTCTATGGCTTTGTCTAGTTTGTAGTCAATCCCCCAGCCTGTACACAGATCTCGGCCATCAGGGTGAGGTAAGGCTGCTACAATACGGTCTTCTTTCGATAGAAGCGGGAGTACTTCTTTAACTTGATTGTCGGACGCAAACAAAATGATGTTGTCACCATTTTTCAGTGTCTCTTTAATGTTGCTTATCGGGTGGTGGTCATCTACAATATCTTCCAATTCGGGGATGATTTTGTTTTTGACAACTTCTTTTTCCTTTGGGTCGTAGAAAAGGGTGTAAGTCATGGTTGGTATTACTGATGCAGCTAATTTACAATAATATTGACATTGTTGTCCAGTCAATGCGTTATTTTATTTTTCAGGGGGTAAATGCCTTTATCTTTGCTTAAAAAACATGATTAAGGCCGAGCAAATCATTCAAGCATTGCAAGCCAAAGGTACTGCTGAGCGCGCCGAACACGCCCAACGGTACTTCAAAACGGGGAAGGGCGAGTACGCTGAAGGAGATGTCTTCTGGGGCATCACGGTACCTGAACTACGACGTATAGCCGCAAAGTATGGGAAGACCATGAAAATCGAGGAGGTCTTACCATTACTAAAGCACGAGGTGCACGAAGCGCGTTTAATCGCCGTATTTATCTTGGTAGGTATGTTTGAGCGTGGTGACATGTTCACAAAAGAACAGGTGTACAATGTCTACCTTAAGCATACGATTTACGTCAACAATTGGGATTTGGTGGATTCATCGGCGCATAAAATCGTGGGAGCGTATCTGCTCAATCAAAGCGACACATCCATGTTGTACCAACTGGCGGAGTCTTCATTGATGTGGGATCAGCGCATTGCTATGGTCGCCACTTTAGCCTTTATAAAAAAAGGAAAGTTGGACAACACTTTCGATTTAGCGCTTAAGCTCATCCATCACCCCCACGACCTCATGCACAAAGCCGTAGGGTGGATGCTGCGAGAAGCCGGAAAGAAGGATTTGGATCGCCTTCGAGAATTCCTTTACGCCCATTCTCAAAACATGCCCCGAACCATGCTGCGCTACGCCATTGAAAAATTCCCCGAAGTTGAGAGAAAGCATATTCTTCATGTGGTGTCGAAGGGGGAAATTAAAGGCTATTGATACATCTGGTTTCCCAATCCAAATTGATGTGCTTGTTAAAATGCTTAAGCAAGATCACCTAAAAAAAGCCCACGATATAAATCATGGGCTTTTGTCGATAATTTTGTAGGGGTAACCACAAGGGTTGTCACTACAGTTGGGTTTTATTGTAAACTTATCTAAAACCAGCAGACACTTCTGCCGCTTTAACGCCCTTGCTGTAGTCATAAAATCCTTCGCCGGATTTTACGCCGAGCTTGCCGGCAGTGACCATGTTGACCAGTAGGGGGCAAGGGGCGTATTTGTCGTTGCCCAAACCGTCGTACAATACGCGGAGGATGGCCAAACACACGTCCAATCCGATGAAATCGGCCAATTGTAGCGGCCCCATTGGGTGCGCCATGCCGAGTTTCATGATGGTGTCGATTTCTTTTACGCCGGCTACGCCTTCGTGTAGTGAAATGATGGCCTCATTGATCATGGGCATCAAGATGCGGTTGGCAACAAATCCCGGGTAGTCGTTGCAAGTAACGGGTACTTTGCCGAGGTTTTCCGATAACTTGGTAATGGCATCACTTACTTCGTCGGAGGTTGAGTAACCGCGGATGATTTCCACCAACTTCATGATGGGCACGGGATTCATAAAGTGCATGCCAATCACTTTGTCGGGACGATTGGTTACGGCCGCAATCTTGGTGATGCTGATGGAGGAGGTGTTGGTAGCCAAGATGCAGTTTTCAGGACAAATGCTGTCTAAGTCGCGGAATAGTTGCAACTTTATGTCCACGTTTTCCGTGGCCGCTTCAACCACTAAGTCGGCATTAACCGCTGCCTTTTTGATGTCGGTCTGGGTGGTAATGTTGCCCAGCGTTAGATTCTTTTCGGTTTCGCCGA
>JAIUMB010000169.1 GCA_022565745.1 Cryomorphaceae bacterium
AGCCAGTTCTTCATTACCCATGTAGCTACCGATTGGCTCGACGATAAGCACAGTGTATTTGGACATGTAATTGAAGGTATGGACGTGGTCAACAACATCCAACAAGGCGACGTGATGGATTCTGTTGAGATCATTAGACAAGATGTGGAATTTGACGCTGTTGCCATCTTCGCCGAAGAAAAGGCCAAAGTCATGAAGGCCAATAGTGAGAAAACTTCCGCTGAAGATAAGTGGAATGAGATTTTGGAAACCGCCGAAGAAACTGTGACCGGACTTCGTTATGTGGTTATCAATGATGAATCCAAAAGTGCAGAAAAGCCGGAAGAGGGCGATCGCGTAACGGTACACTATTGCGGCATGTTTCCCAATGGACAAATTTTTGACGATTCCTTCCAACGCGGCGAACCGTTGACCTTTACTTTAGGCAGAGGTGAAGTCATTACTGGCTGGGATGAAGGCATCGCGCAGTTGTCGGTAGGACAGCGCGCCATTCTCATCATTCCGCCGCATTTGGCCTATGGCGAACGCGGTGCCGGTGGGGTGATTCCTCCCAATCAGATACTTATTTTTGAAGTGGAGTTGATGGGGGTTGAGGCGTAGATGAACGTTTAATCATAAAAAAAGCGCTCGTAAGCCAAAAGCTTATGAGCGCTTTTTTTTCTGCTACACCATCTGCCTCTCATGCCTTTAATCATATTTGCAAGCAGAATATGAAGTCCTCAATGTAATTAAATTTCAATTAAGGGATATGTTTTACCTTCTCATTGTCAAAGTAATGACTTTCGGGTTGCAATTTTGTGTATTGGTGTATTATTAAAAAGACTGATCATTATCAGGTGTAAATTATTTGTATTTTTAATATTGAGTTAAAAACAAAATCTAATCCGCCATGCTTCGCTTAAATTAGATACTTCTTATTTGCTTGCTTTTTTCGGGAATTGTGTATTCTCAAATTGGTAATTACGACCACATCGAAAAGTTTGGCACGCACGGAATGGATTGGGCATTGGTTCTTAAAGATGATAAGTTTGGATTTATTGATACCCAAAAGTATTTACCGAAAAATTTTGGGGCTATAGAAGTGTCAACAATGATATTTGCCTTTGGACACAAATTTACATTGCATTCAGAATGCTTGCCGTCAACGTCGCAAGATTTTACCTCAGTGCCCTCGGTTTATCGTACATTTGCCGCATGGAAAGTAAAGACCCCAAAACCTACGAATTACGCGGTGTATCAGCCAATAAAGGCGATGTACACAAGGCCATTAAAAACGTCGATAAGGGATTATTCCCCAAGGCATTTTGCAAAATTGTCCCCGACTATCTAACCAACGACGAAGAATACTGCATGATTATGCACGCCGATGGCGCAGGCACAAAGTCGTCTTTGGCGTATTTGTACTGGAAAGAAACGGGCGATTTGAGCGTGTGGAAAGGCATTGCACAAGACGCCCTGGTGATGAACATCGACGATTTACTTTGTGTGGGTGCTACCGGCCCCATTATGCTGTCGAGCACCATCGGAAGAAACAAATCCAACATCCCGGGCGAGGTGATTGGCGCCATCATCAATGGCAATGAAGCGCTGATTGATCGCTATCGAGCATACGGTTTAGACATACGCTCTACCGGTGGCGAAACAGCCGATGTGGGCGATTTGGTGCGCACCATCATCGTGGATTCTACGGTGACCACCCGCATGCGCCGCGATGAGGTGATCGATAACGCCAACATTGCACCCGGACAAGTCATTGTAGGTTTGGCCAGTTTTGGTCAGGCTACATACGAAGACGAATACAACGGCGGTATGGGCTCTAACGGACTTACCTCCGCGCGTCACGATGTGTTCAATAAGACCTATGCCCAGCAGTATCCCGAGAGTTTTGATCCCAATATGCCATCTGAAGTGGTGTATACCGGTACGCATCGCCTTACCGATTCGGTGGAGGGATTAGACGGCATAGATGTGGGTAAGTTGGTGCTTTCGCCTACGCGCACCTACGCACCCATCATCATTGAATTGCTCAAAACCATGCGTCCACATATTAAGGGAATGGTGCATTGCAGTGGCGGCGGACAAACCAAGGTGCTGCACTTCATCGACGATGTACACGTCATCAAAGACAATATGTTCCCCATTCCGCCTTTGTTTCATTTGATCCAAAAGAGTTCCGGTACACCCTGGCGTGAAATGTATCAGGTGTTTAACATGGGACACCGCATGGAGTTATACGTCGAACCACAACACGCCGAGGCCATCATAGCGGTGTCAAAATCATTTGGCGTTGATGCGCAAATCATCGGGCGCGTGGAACAGGGTAAGAAGGCAGTCACCATTGGTAACGAAATTTACAATTAAATCCCCGTAGGGGCACGCCTTGTGCGTGCCCTTTTTTAAAATTATATCCCAAAACATTTAATTGGCAAAAATTACCATTCACAACATTAAAATATAATGCTAGACAAATTTAGAGAAATAGAAGCCCGTTTCCACGAAGTCAATGACCTCATCATTCAACCGGATGTCATTGCCGATCAGAAGCGTTACATCAAGCTCAACCGCGAGTATAAGGAGTTGAAGGATATCATGGATGTGATTGAAAAATACCGCACCATTCACGGTAGAGTAGAAGAAGCCCGTCACCTGCAAAAAACGGAGAAGGATCCGGAAATGCGCGAAATGGCCAATATGGAGCTCGAGGAAAATCTTCCACTGTTAGAAGCACTGGAAGAAGAAATCCGCATGTTGTTGGTACCCAAAGACCCCGAAGACGCCAAGAATTGTCAGGTGGAAATTCGCGGAGGTACGGGTGGCGACGAAGCGGCTATTTTTGCCGGAGATTTGTTTAAAATGCTGAGTCGCTACGTGGAAAAACGCGGATGGAAAATGGAAGTGCTTACCGAAAGCGAAGGAACCGCCGGAGGGTATAAAGAGATTATTTTCGACGTAAAAGGCGAAGGTGCTTACGGGATACTCAAGTTTGAATCAGGCGTACACCGTGTACAGCGCGTGCCCGCAACAGAAACACAAGGAAGGGTACACACCTCAGCCGCTACCGTTGCCGTATTACCAGAGGCCGAAGAAGTGGATGTGGAATTGAATCCGGCAGATATAGAATTGCAAACCGCCCGCTCCGGTGGTGCCGGTGGACAGAACGTCAACAAGGTAGAGACCAAAGTGATGCTTACCCACAAGCCCACCGGTATCGTGGTGACTTGTCAGATAGAGCGTTCACAGCTCGCCAACCGCGAACGCGCCATGGTGATGCTTCGCAACAAGATTTACGAAATGGAGCTGCAAAAACACAACGAAGCCATTGCCGGTAAGCGCAAGTCGATGGTGTCTTCCGGCGACCGCTCGGCCAAAATCCGCACCTATAATTACCCGCAAGGCCGCGTGACCGATCACCGCATCAATCTCACCACCTACAATCTTTCCGATGTAATGAATGGCGAATTGTTCCAATTTACCGAAGAATTGGTTTTGGCCGAAAACGCCGAGCGACTCAAAGAAGGAACCGACGCATAAATTTATCATTTCTATGACCAGACGCGAACTCATTGCCGCCATTGTAAAAAAACGCTCCGTACTCTGCGTGGGATTAGATACCGATTTGGATCGTATACCGGCGCACTTGCAGCAGGAAGACGACCCTATTTTTGCCTTCAACAAAGCCATTGTTGACGCCACGGCGCCTTATACCGTTGCCTATAAGCCCAACATCGCATTTTACGAAGCGGAAGGTATAGACGGCTGGCGGTCGCTCAAGAAAACCGTTGATTACATTCGCCGAGAATACCCCGACATTTTCCTCATCGCCGATGCCAAGCGCGGAGACATTGGCAACACGGCCGAGCGCTACGCCCGCAGTTTTTTCGATACTTTTGATTTCGATTCTGTAACCTTGTCGCCTTACATGGGACAAGACAGCATAACCCCATTTTTGGGGCGCGAAGGCAAATGGGCCATTGTACTGGGGTTGACTTCCAATAAAGGCTCGGCAGACGTACAGCAATTGAAAGCAGATAACGAAAAGGTTTACCAAACGGTGATGCGAACGGTGGCGAGTTGGGGCAGCATGAATGACACCATGTTTGTGGTGGGCGCCACCAACGAGTCCGAACTGGCAGATATTCGCCGGGCATTTCCCCAGCATTTTTTCCTCATACCCGGCGTGGGCGCACAGGGCGGCGATTTGCATACCGTACTGCGACACACCTTCATCAAAGACGAAGGTGGCGTGCTCATCAACAGTTCACGCGGCATCATTTACGCATCTTCAGGTGAAGACTTCGCGCAGGCCGCCGGCAGAGAAGCCAAAGCCATGCAAGAAGTGATGGGGAGGTTTTTTTAGGGGGCTTACTTTTAATAATGTGATGCCTGTAAAAACAAAAAAGCACACACCGCCAAGGGTATGTGCTTTTTTTTGTCGTTTAGATTAGGAGGTCACCGCACCACCGTAAACGTCGCATTATGACGCTTGGATGGTGTATTGACCGTAAGGACATACGACCCCTGAGCCAAATTTGAAATGTCCATACGCATGACGAAAGACGCCACTTCTGCATTGAAGTAAACCTGTTTGCCTTTGGTATCGGTAATGGTG
>JAIUMB010000170.1 GCA_022565745.1 Cryomorphaceae bacterium
GAAATTTTTAAAAGCCTTATTGATTAATGACCACCTTCCTCATGATGGTCCCTTCACGATTGTGAATCTGTAACATATAGACCCCAGAGGACAAATCGCCTCGTTCAAAACGTTGGTGATAAGCCCCGTCGTGATTTTTCAGCAATTCTTCCCAGATGGCCTTGCCATTCATATCCATTAGTCGCAGTGTTACATCGCTTATATACGGCTGATCAAACGATAAGTCGAATGCGCCTTTAGATGGGTTGGGGTAAAGCGTTAAGCTTCCTGCGAGTGAATGTTCTTCAGTGGAAACGTTTTCTGCCCAAACCGTTTCACAAACGGTATCGGTTCCACAAGGTCCATAAGCGACCATACATACCGTAAAGCTATCGGTTTGAGGAAACTGAAAGCTCACACTGTCACCTGTTGCTGTTCCAACGCCTCCAAAATCCCATACCACTGAGTCGGCGTTTTGACTGGTATTGTTAAATGCAACGGTATGACTTATTTGCGTAAAATCAAAACTGGCAATCAAGCTATCTGCTTCAGTTGGGGTAACCGGTGTGCGCACATCAGAACAAGCCTGCATTCCGTAGTGAATGGCACCATTAAATGTTCTTGGGTCGCAGCAATAATCAAACGGTTGACAAAGCCCTAATCCGGCCTCAAGTGTCATATCAGCATTGCTATACGTATTCTGTCCAACCGTATAACTGGCATTGAACTGCAAGTAAATACCATAAGTAGTGCCCTGATTTACAGATATATTATTGGTCAAATCAAAACGTACAGGCTGGTTAAGTACAGCACTTGGAATGGTGCCACTCTCAACCAATGTCCAATCGGCTTGTGTGGTTCCCTGGTAGCCGCCTTGCACGATGTAAACGGAAATGGGCATATTGGTTGTTGTTGAAAATGGCCTTACCGTAAACCCGGTTATTTCAAACGATGAATTCACCGTAATATCAAACATATTACCGGCACCACAGCCTGAGCCCCCTTGCTGAATGGTGTTGAGGGAGTCCATTAAGTCGACATAACCAACGTAAAGCGTACCCGATGTGGTTGGCACATTAACACTGTCGCCCGTATACAAAGGGGTTCCGCCGGTAGGCACACCAAACCACTCATAGTTACCCGCCGGCAAAGGCATTGCTAAAAGATCAACACCGGTATCTCCAGGACAAAACTCTGAACTGAGAACATTGGGCTGGAATGGATAAATAAAGAGACTATCTATCGCCACAGTATCGTTAGATGTAAGCTGATCACCGGGAAGGTTTACACTTGCTACAACATCAACATAACCGCCCCAGTAAGAATTAATGGTTCCTACCACCACTGTATCCACCTCATTTTCCAGTAGATTTCCCGTGTAGGTCAACGTTAAATTTTCTGTGATGTCTCCGGAAATGTTAACTTCTATCGGTAACGATGTAATGGGGTTAAATCCATTGTTGCGAATTTCCACCATAACATCCATCAAACTATCACCGCACTGAAGGTCTTCTGGCGATATTAAAGTCACCAACTCTGCATCGTCTTCTATTGGCACGCAGATTTCAATAGGGTCACTCCAAGGCCCGTAACCACCTTGCGGACACGCTTCGCGAACGTGCACACAAATGCACTCTCCCATAGGCAAACTATCTAAAACGTAACCCTGATTGGTGGTAACCGTAGGGTCTAAGTTGCCCAACTGCGACCCCGGCACAAAACCACAACTATCCCATTCTACTTGCCATTCGGTAATATTATCACTGGTCCAGCTCACTACGGCTCCTCCAGGGTAAAGAGAGTCAACGGTAAAATCAGATATACCCGTACAAGGCAATGGCGTAAACTCATACGCTCCAGGATCGGGATCAGTTGGCCTTGAAACACTGTCGTAATCAACCGGAACCAGAGACTGAACGTTGGCGCCAAGACTTTTAATGGCGCCTGCCCCCGGACGGTAGCGATCAGGTACAGTTCCTCCAATAAACGTTGGATCAAAATCAATCGCGTTTTGATCATAGATGCCTCCATTGGCCGTTTGCCAGTCCGTCAAATCCGAGAAATCGGTGCTGTAGCGACCAAAGTAAACATTGGCATCGCTCAGATTGGGCGCAAAGTAAACATTGTTGTCAATCTCCACATCTGAGGTAGCCGTGTTGACCCATACCAAATGCTGATCACCACTATTGCCTCGATTCATGTATATGATGTTATTTTTAAACGCTTGACCGGTAGCTGTGGTGGTTGTGTAAAACATCCGTGTGGCAGCTGTATGCGATGCCGACGATTCGTCCATCACAATGGTGTTGTGATAAATTTTTGTATGCTGACTATTACTGGTATAGATACCGTAGAATAAACCTTCACCCTGTATATCATATACTTGGTTATTAGCAACCACCAATGGATTATTAGCGTCCATAGAGGTGGAGTTGGTGCGGAAGTCTAGACAGTAAATGGTGGATGTGTTCCCAGATAGGTTGCCGTGGGTATTGTGAATGCGATTGTTCATTATGCGTCCGCCGGGCATCCCGTTGCGGGCCGTAAGCGCATAAAAGATGGTCCCGTTATCACGATCGGGACGAGAGATATCGTTGCCCATAACTTCCAGATTTTCCTGCGCCCTTAAATACAAGCCGTAATAACGTTGGTCTACCATAACGTTATTGAGCACTTTATTTCCGGGGGAATTGTTGTTGGACCCCTCTCCATTCAAAGACACAGCATAATATCCACCTTCAAAGAAATTGTTTTCTATGGTTACAAAACTGGCATTGTCTCCATAGGTAATGGCGCTGGTATTTGATCCACTAGCCACAATACCGGCAGAGAATGTTCCTGTGATTGTTGTACTTGCCAAAATGGAGCAGTTACGAACCGCAACGTGTTCTACACCATTAGTCATGTGCATCACCCAACCATGGGTTGAGCCATTGGCTTCGATAATAAGATTGTCGAAAGTTATCCAAGATGCCCCGTCTAAGGTTAACGTTGTTCGATCAGCGGAGCCAGATGCATCATGCGCTAATGTATTCCCATTTCCATTGATGGTAATGGTATTGATGCTGTCCACACCACCAATCGGTCCGGCGTAGACCTCCTCATTGTAGGGACCTGATCCAGCGGCAACATTCACAATGACTGGCGCCGTTACACCTCCACATTCTAATGCATCAAAAAACTCTTGGAAAGAAACAAAATTTGTTGCGGAAGGCATAGACAACTGATCAATGGTATATGTTCCAGCAAGTGCTCCTCCAAATGCATTGACCTGTACCGGAGTACTAAAAGCCGTATCACCACTACAAATCAACATACAACGATACCATGTGGTGTCCATAACCGTAACATTAGCCGCCGGAAGTGTATCATTGAGCAAATCACTCCAATTAGTGTTATCGGGCGATTCTTGCCACTGATAGGTTTGTCCGGTACCAAACGACGCTCCATCTAAACTCAACCCAATGGTCGTATTGATACAAACATCAGTTTCACTGGCTTGGGTTGTACCGGCTGTTGGTGGTGCAGAACATGGCCCAACCGGCACCACGGTTAATGTATAGTCTTCCACCTCTCCAAAACTTTGCTGCGCACAAGGGTCTGTGGGGACATTTGCAAAATCACAACGTACCCGCATGCGTTTTGCACCGGGCGTAACCGTTGAAGGTACTGCAATGGTTCCCGTAAACGGCGTTGTGGCAGAAGTACCAGAATTCCATACATCTTCGCCGGGATCGGTGAAATCTCCATCACCATTCCAGTCTACCCAAATACGAAACCCTTGAGACCAACTAGGCCCAGACTGAACAGTAAACTGAATACTGTCACCCACAAAAACATCGGCACTCATCGAGGTAAAGTCTCCGTATGAATTTTGAGAACAACCCGATTGCAGGTTGGAAATATTGGTCGTTATACCTCCAGTAGTGGAAAAATTGTCTATTTCATCACCTACAGAACAACCCGTAGTAAATTGAGGCGTACAATACGTTTGGCCAAACGCCACGCCCGTCATCATTGTAAAAACAGAGAGAATAATCTTTTTCATAAATAAACTTTACTTTGTTAACTGTTTGCAACGCTATCTAAAAAGAACACACAAAACAATTAAAAAATTCTTTAAACAAAATGGCAAGTCTTAATATCTTGATACATGCTAAATTTGCGGCACTTTCAAAAGCCTTATACAATCAAAAAAAGATATGACATTCAACGGTTTTCTACAAAAAATGAGTTGCCAAATCGGAAACCCTGTCAATTATTACCTCAACCTTTCAACCGACCTTATTCACCTCAATGGGTTGTTGGGTAGATCCATTAAGCTTCAATTTCAGCACAAAATCACTTGCCATTGCGGAAAAGAAGTAGACCGCGTATTTCGTCAAAACTTTTGCTTTGATTGTTTTCAGACCAAACCCGAGGCTGGTCAGCCCATATTTTTTCCCGAAAAAAGTCAGGCCCATCTTGGTATTGAAGACCGCGACCTAGAGTTTGAAAAGCGATACCAACTGCAACCCCACGTGGTTTACCTCGCCAATTCCGGGGGATTAAA
>JAIUMB010000171.1 GCA_022565745.1 Cryomorphaceae bacterium
CGTGCATAGGCGCCGTTCTTTTCTAACAATTCCTCGTGATTCCCCTCTTCCACCACGCGTCCTTTTTCCATGACCAGAATTTTATCGGCCTTGCGGATGGTGGATAAACGGTGAGCGATGATGATGTTGGTGCGACCCGCTGTGATTTTGTCGATGGCCTTTTGAATGGCCAATTCCGAATGAGAATCAAGGGAGGCTGTTGCTTCGTCGAGGATGAGAATCTCCGGATTGGAAACGTAGGCCCGTAAGAAAGCAATGATTTGTCGCTGTCCGGCCGAAAGCGTACCACCCTTCTCTCCTACTTGAAAGTCGAGGCCTCCGGGAAGCTCGTCGATGAACTGACCAACACCAATGTCATTGATGGCGTCTTTTACCGTCTGAGGAGAGACGTCGTTGCCCATAACAATGTTTTGATAAACGGTGTCGGAAAACAAAAATACATCTTGGAGTACCACGGCCAAGTGCTGACGAACACTGTTGAGCGTGTAGTCGTCTATCAACTTACCATCGATGGTTATTTCTCCTTTTTGATAGGGATAATACCGCGCGAGCAAACTAATAAGCGTGGTTTTTCCGGCACCTGTGGCGCCTACAACGGCCAATGTTTGTCCGGCATCAACCTTAAAACTCAGATCGCGAATCACCATTTCGTCGTCGTTATAACCAAACCAGACGTTTTTAAAGGCGATATCGCCCTTAACTTCAGACAGTGTTTTTTCTCCGCCGCTTTCTATGTCTTCTTTATTGTCGAGAATATTCATCACGCGTTCACCGGCCACCAAACCCATTTGTAGGGTATTAAATCGGTCGGCCAATTGACGTAGTGGACGAAAGATCAAATTGACAAAGAATATGATGGCGATGAGTTCTCCCAAAGTGATGGAATCTCCAGCTGCCGCACGAATACCGCCATACCATACAGCCAAACCAATGGCAATGGCCGAGAGAATTTCAATGACGGGTAAAAAGATGCTGAAATACCAAATCGAGCGAACATTGGCATTTCTGTGGCGATCATTGATGACCTTAAAGGCGTCGTATTCTCGTTTTTGCACGTTGAACAACTGAACCACAGCCACACCGCTCAATCGCTCTTGTACAAAGGCATTGAGATTGGCCACTTCGTTGCGCACGGCTTGAAAAGACGATTTGATGGATAATTGAAACCAGCGGGTTGCGATATACAATAGCGGAAGTACACTTAGAGAGATAAGCACCAGTCGATAATCAATAAACACGAACATACTGATCAATATCACCACGATCTTTAATAAATCGGAGAAAATTACCAACAACCCTTCGGAGAATATATTGGCTATTACCTCTATATCAGAAACATTTCGGGTTACTAGGGTGCCAATGGGGCGACGGTCGAAAAAGGCCAATCGAAAACTGTTGACCTTTCGGTAGAGGTCTTTGCGCAAATCGCGGATGATGCTTTGTCCCAACTGATTGGCCAAATAAATGAACACAAACTGCACGATGGTTTCCAACAGCAATATGCCTATTAGAACCAGAGTAAACAACAGCAACTTATCGGCATCTTGCACTTTTATAACAAACTCATCAACGGTGTATTGGATGATAAGCGGTCTGGCGGTTGTTAGTCCGGCTAAGACTACCGTAAGCGTCAATGCCACGTAAAATATAACCTTGTGTGGTCGAATGTAGACCATCAGTTTTCGCAGCAGTTTGAGGTCGAATATCTTTTTTTTAGGTGTTTGGCTCATAAATAAATGTGGTCGGGATATTGGATATCGGACAAGTACAACCCTTGAGGGGGAACAGATGTTCCGGCATCGCTGCGGTTTTCTGACTGCAATAATAGTGGAATGCTCTCAACCGGTCGCCTCCCCTCGCCTATTTCAATCAACGTGCCTACTACGGCGCGTACCATGTTGCGCAAAAAGCGATTGGCAGTAATGTGAAACAGCCATTCGTTGCCTTCCTTCACCCATTCTGCTCTGGTAACGTTGCAAATGCCGGTGTTTTCTTGGGCTCTGCTCTTCTCAAAAGCGCGAAAACTATGCTCACCCACCATCAATGCAGCCGCTTGGTTCATGACTTCAAAATCCAGTGTAGTAAAGTGACAGTAGCTCAGTCCGTAGAGAAAAGGCGACTTATCAAAGTGCAAGCGGTAAATGTAACTCCTCCACAGCGCGTCAAATCGGGCGTGTGCTTTGGGTAAAACAGGTTTTAAATCATAAACGGCCACTTCGTGATTGAGATATCGGTTGAGTTTAAAGATCAATTCATCCGTGTTGGCAGTGGTTTCAAAATGGCAGTACATGCA
Source organism: Cryomorphaceae bacterium (assembly GCA_022565745.1). Taxonomy (GTDB): domain Bacteria; phylum Bacteroidota; class Bacteroidia; order Flavobacteriales; family Schleiferiaceae; genus CSBr16-58. Next base: position 2,294 of record JAIUMB010000171.1, read on the forward strand.
TTTGGCGTGTACACCCGTATCTGTTCTTCCGGCCCCCACTACGTAAATGGGCTCGCGCAGTAACCGACTAAGCGCCTCATTGAGCGTTTGCTGAACACTGGGCACATTGGGTTGAATTTGCCAACCACTGAATGCCTTACCGTTGTATGCCAAACGGAGAAAATACCGTTGCTTCATGCTGAATTTCCACTTAGATTTGCAAAAGTAAACCATAACACAGCGCCCCATCAAACGAATCCTGCTTTTATCTGACACCCATTCATTTCTCGACGAACGCTTATTGCCTTATGCCGAAGCGGCCGATGAAGTATGGCATGCCGGAGACATTGGCGATGAATCGGTTATGACACCACTACACGAACGCGCAGACGTTAGAGCCGTTTTTGGTAACATAGACGGTGGCATTTTACGCAAAGTATATCCCCGCGACCAGCGATTTACCATCGAAGGTTGTCGGGTGTGGATAACGCACATCGGCGGTCACCCCAAGCGGTATGCACCGGGTATTGCTCAGCAGTTTAAAACAGATCCGGTGGACTTGTTTATTTGCGGACATTCACACATTGTGAAGGCTGGTTACGACCAAACGCACAAACATTTACACCTAAACCCGGGTGCTGCCGGAAAACATGGTTGGCATAAACAAAGAACGGCCATGCGATTTGTAGTTGAAAACGGCAAGGTGAAGCAACTGGATTTGATTGAGCTGAGTTGAACGGTGTTTTATCGAGATTTTTGCAGATACCGCCAAGATGTTTTTTTAGCACGCTACCGAAGGCACGTTCAACATGGCTTTAATCCGAAAATTATAGTTTTTCAACCGACGGATTGAACCTACACGTATAAATATTACTTTTTTGTAATGGTTGATTTAGTCGTCTAGGGTTCATTAGTGCAAAATACTTTTTTAAAGGTCTAATGGAACCCACATTTTGATCATTCTCCTATATGGGGAAATCTTTCTTATGTGGGTTTCATCGTTGGCTCTTCGAGCCCGACGAAAGCTTAGCTGTTGTGCCTAGTTATTTTAATCGATATATTGTTTTATTTTTATTTCCTCTTTTTTCAAATAAGCCCAATTCAACTCCTTTTTTTAAATCTCTACTTGCTGTTGCAGAAGAAATATCTTTAAAAATATTCATGTAATCTTTTCGTGTAAATTCAGTTTTATTTAAGGACGCATAATATTCTAATCTTTCTTTTTCACTAAAGGTTCTATTGTTGTAATCTAATAATTCACGTATTGAAATGTCAATTACATTCAGCATATATTCAATAAACTTAGTCGAATTCCCCGCTTTATCTGATTCAGCTAAAGCTTTATAATATTTCTCTTGGTCTTGGCTTATTAACGTTTCAAATGGTAAAAACTCAAAAATTGGATATTTTTCCATTAAAATTAAAGTTTGCCATAATCGTCCCATTCTGCCATTGCCATCTAAAAAAGGATGTATGAATTCCATTTCGTAATGAAAAACACAACTTTTAATTAACTCAATTTCATCTGACTTTTTTAAATATTCAAAAAGGTCTTTCATTAAGTGTGGTACATTTTCAAAAGGTGGTGCTATATGCTCAACTTCAGCGCCTTTTACAACACCTACACTTTGATTTCTATATTTTCCAGAATTTTCAATCAGACCTACCATTAAGTTTTGATGTGCTTTTAAAAAGGACTTTTCATTAAAAGGATTGTAGTCTTCTAAATTTTCATAGATTTTTATAGCATTTAAAACTTCAAGAACATCTTTTTTAGGACCAATAACTCTTTTGTTTTCAAGAAGTGCCGTTATTTGTTCTTCTGTAAGTGTGTTACCTTCTATTTTTAATGAAGAATGAATCGTTTTAATCCTATTTTGTTTTCTCAGTTTCGGAGAAGGTTTGTTTAACAAATTAGCATTTACTTCTCCTATTTTCTCTGAAATAGACGTTATTAATTTTAAAATAGGAGGTGTTATTTCGTAAGGTGGTTTCATGTTATGATACTATCATTTGATACTATCAAAGATACAATCATTTGTCCTTAATTGTGAAATGGATCGGAAATTTTATAATTGGGAGCAACGGCAGTCTGTCTTAATCACAAAGCAGCACTGCTAGGCAAAGCCTAAATATACCCCAAAACCTTTTTTACCGGAAGTCCATATAGCGTTTTTTAAGCGCATGTGTTTTTGGGAAAGTGATATGGCCCTATTGAAATGAAAAAAAATGGCTCAAATC
>JAIUMB010000172.1 GCA_022565745.1 Cryomorphaceae bacterium
AAAGGGGTACAAATTAATCCACGCCCGTGTGTGGCCATAAAATTGATCATTTCCGGGGTGGCCATTTCGGCGGCACCTACGAAGTCGCCTTCGTTTTCACGGTCTTCGTCATCTACAACAATCACTACCTTTCCGGCTTTGACATCGTTGATGGCTTCTTCTATGGAGTTGAGTTTACGCTTGTTTGCGTTTGGTTGGTTGCCAGACATTGCTTTTTACGCCTTTAGAAAATTTGATAAACCCGTCCAATAAGGCCAGGTTCATATATAAAAAATGTGCTGCATAGGAGGGAATACCTCCAAAGTTGACGATGCGTTTAACCTGAGCCACGGTAAGACCAACCCATAAAATGGCTACCACAACGAGCCATTGATAAAGGGGGTGTCCTGTGAAGCCCATTTGTAATGCGGCAAACAGCATGGCCAACAATAAGAAGGGTGTAACCCATCGCAAAACTTTATGGGAAAAGAACACAAATCCCAAGGGAAAGGTTTGTTTGTAAAGAACCGGAAAAAAGTGCTTGAGATTTTGGAAGTTTCCGATAGAAATACGCACTTTACGCTTGTACTCTTCACGAATTTCCGTAGACACATCCTCGTAAACGATGGCTTTGGTGTCTACCAGTACATCTTCCCCCCGTTGCATCACTTGCATACTTTGGAAAAAGTCTTCCATAAAGTAATTTTTCGGTATGGGTCGAAAGGCCTCACGACGAATGGCGTAGCATCCACCTTCTATGCCCATTGCCGTTCCGTATAGCAAACCTTCTCTTTCTTTAATGTTATTTTCACGACGAAGGTAAAAGTCTTCTTGCTCAGCAATCCCCTTCATATTTTCGGTGTCGTAAATGATATTTGCGCCAACTATTGATGTTCGATCACGGGCAAACCACCTCACCAAATGTTTAATGGTATCAGGCGTGAAAATGATGTTGGCGTCGGTAGGAATGAGAATATCTGCATCGCTGTTTTCGGCCAATGCATTGATTATGTTTGCCTTACCGCTTCTGCCCCCAAAGCGTTGCCACCGGAGTCGATCGTCCCTTTGTGCCCATGACTTAAGGATTTCGTCGGTTTTATCTGTGGAAGCATCGCTCCCAACGTGAACTCTTAATTTGTTTTTGGGATAGTCTGATTCTAGTACCGAGCGAAGTTTTTCCTCCAATACTTTTTCTTCGTTGTAGGCGGCAAAAATCACTTCAACCGTTGGCCATTCATCAGGAGCCTTAGGAGGTGTAAGTGACTTTTTTCCTGCGCGAAAACTAAGCAAAATAGGATAAATCAAATAGCTGTATGCTATGGCTAATATTGAAATCCAAAAAATGAAAAAGGCGCTCATATTTGCGGTGGTCAGGTTATTTGGTTGCGCGTTGCAAAGGTAGGCGACGCGCTGCTACTTTGACCAATACAACCATCATTAACTGTATTCCGAGTAAAAATGCTATACTTCCAGCAATAGAGACATTAAGCCAAATGGCCACCCCGTACCCAAAAATGCTTCCTGAAACAGATAAAAGGGTGGTATTGAGAAGCATTGCAGGGAGTCGTTTGCTGATGAGCCATGCCGTTGCTGCTGGTATGACCATAAGGGCAATGACGAGAATGGCGCCAACGGCTTCAAAAGAGACTATGGTTACCATACTGGCAATTCCGCCGCTGATGTAGTGCCAGAGTGTAACCGACACACCTATGGAGGTCGCGTAATCGGGATTAAATGAGGTTATTTTGAGTCCGCGATAACCTATGGTGATAAGTATACTGACGATTATAAGCATGGCCATTGCAGAAATAAAGGTTTGTGGAACTGCCCAATTTGTGCCTGGTAGTACGATTCGCTTAAGCGCGGAGTAAGTGATTTCACCGTGAAGAACGCATTCTTGGTCTAAATCAATTCGGTCGGTGTAGCGTGAAACAAGAATGATTCCTATGGCAAAAAGGGAAGTAAATGTTATTCCGATGGATGCATCATCGGTAATGCGCACGTAGCGTCGAAAAAACTCCACCAGAAAAATACAAATAAACCCAAAGACAAAGGCGCCTATCAGCATGGCAGTGGTGTTGCGTGAACCGCTGATCAAAAAAGCAATGACTAACCCAGGTAATACGGCATGGGAAATGGCATCTGTGAGCATGGCGCGGTGACGAAGCACCAAAAAAGCACCAGCTAACGAACAGCTAAGAGCGATAACAACCGCATTGATTAGTACCCAGGTATTCATGGTTCGTAGGGGATATCTCGTTGATGTGGGTCGGTTTGCGGATAACCAAGGGTGCGAAGCAGTTCTTTTTCCAAATCGTCGCCAATCAGGTGCTCCATGACTTCGGCTGAGGGGTGAACGTGGTCGTCACGCATCCTCAGGGTTCTGCTGAGATAAAGCTCCCACAATCGATGTGCACGAGTAATTCTTCGGCCCTCTCGTAAGCCTTTTTCACTGAGGTGAATGGTTATGCCCACTTGATGTATCCAATCGTTTTGGAGGGCAAAACGCAAGGTGCGCTTAGAAGGCTTGTCTTTAAGCTCGTTGAGAATAAATGTTGTTTGACCACTTTTTTCCCATTGATGATACAGGCGTTTGATGAAATTTTCCCTGAGAATAATGTTTTGATTTTTTTTCTGCTGACGAAATTGCTTAAGCAACCCTCGTTGAGGTGAAATCACCATGCTTATCAAGGTGAAAATGAAAAGAACGAGCACTATCCACGGACCTGTAGGCATGGCTGGGGCTGTAAATGAAATAACAGCACCTATCCCTGCAGCAAAAGCTGCAATGGCACCGCTAAACAAGAGCATACCAATCAGTCGGCTGCTCCACATTCTGGCAATGGCGGCTGGGGTAATGAGCAGTGCTGCCATTAAAATAAGACCGATGCTTTGTATACCTATAGCGGTTGCCGCCACAACAAGAATGGATAAAACGGCATCAATTCTTCGAACGTTAAAGCCAATGCTTTGTGCGGCTGCTCGATCAAATGAAATGATGCTGAGATGAGGGTAAATAGCTGCAAGGACAAAAGCCACCACTATAGCGAAAACAGAATATACCAATAAATCTTCGGGCAACATAGACGCTGCTTGACCAAATAGAAAACTATTGATACCGGACGCATCGGGGAGCCCACTGGTTTGTACCACCGTAAGTAGCATCATCCCCAACCCAAAAAAAGCACTCAATACCACGGCCATGGCGGTAGAGTTTTGTAAGTGGGTTTTTCGGCTGATCCAATCAATACTGGATACGGTCAATAACCCCCAAACAATGGCGCCAATCATTATAATCAGCGCATTTTTTTCACCAGCGAGAAGAAATCCACCAGCCACTCCGGGAAGTATGCCATGGGCAATGGCATCGCCCATGAGTGATTTCCTCTGTAAATAAGTGAAGGTGCCTACCAATGCAGAAATGGCTGACAAAAACGTGGTGCCCGCTAATACCCACCAAAAGTTAGGGTGATTAAAGTATGTCCATAGCGAGTCCATGGTATTTAGTTGTCTTTTTGCCCTTTTTCTCTAACTGGAAAGTCTTTTTTGGCAATCAATTCGCCAATTCTCGATAGAACAGTCAATCTACCGCCATATGCTTCCTGAAGCAGTTCAGAAGTAAAAACTTCTTCGGTAGGGCCACAAGCAACCAAGCGTGTATTGAGTAAAGCGATGTAATCAAAATATTCATAAGCCGTTTGCAGGTCGTGGTGAACGATGACGACTGTTTTTCCGTTGTTTTTCATTTCGGTGAGCAACGACAATATGGCGTCTTCAGATGCGGCATCAACGCCCACAAAAGGCTCATCCATAAGGTAAAGATCCGCTTGTTGTGCCAATGAACGTGCAATAAATACCCGCTGTTGTTGACCGCCGGAAAGTTGACTGATATGACGTTTGGAAAATTCAAGCATGTTTACGCGCTTGAGGGCTTCAATAGCGATGTCGCGGTCTTCTTGTGTGATGCGACTAAATAGTTTTTTTGGATTATATCGCCCCATGAGCACCACATCCATCACATCAGCAGGGAAGTCCCAGTCTACACTTTCTCGCTGCGGGACATAACTTACTCTGTGTCGCACTTTGTTGAGCTTGTCGCCAAATATCTTCACATAGCCACTATCGGGCTTCATCAAGCCCATGATGTTTTTGAGCAAAGTGGTTTTTCCGGATCCGTTTGGTCCAACAATACCAATTAGTTTTCCCTGAGGAAATTGGCAATCTATTTCCCAAAGTACAGGCTTACGCTCGTAACTGGCCGTTAGATTGTGTATGTCGATGGCGGGAACATTACTCATATTTTTCTGCTTGATAAGTTTGACCACTTAGGGCCTCATAAATGCTGATGACATTGTGACGAAATGCACCAATGTGGGTGCCTTCTTCTGTGCCCTTTTCGCCAAGGGCATCTCCGTATAGTGTGGGACCTAAGGTAACGTCCCAACCTTTCTTTTTGCAACCTTGAATAACTGCTTTTAAGGCTTTGGGAGAAATGCTGCTCTCAGGGAATATGGCTGGAATGCGATTGTTGAC